>JBGOXC010000016.1:0-9709 GCA_041478935.1 Dehalococcoidia bacterium | reverse complement strand
TATCTAAAACAATCTGCGAGAGGTCTTGTACCAGTTATTTCACTTGAATTTAAAATAATTATTAAACAAACCCAACAAGAATTAAGAGTTACTTATTTTGTAGATTTGGTTAAAAGGGTTAAGATTAACCTAGAGTTAACCCCAAACACAATTTTAAGAAAAGGTCATTTTAACTACACCACTTATCATCATAACCCTGGAGGTAGAATGCCTAACGTGCCTCCACCACATCATATTCACTTTCCTACAAAACTACATCCTGATTTAAATGCAAAAACAAAATATGGTTATCCGGTATCCTGCACAAATATTTATGAAGTAATATTGAATAAGTACTGCGAGCACTGTAATATATTAGTAGATGGAGCACCTCTTTCACTCCTAAAATCTTGGGGTAGGCAACTTTATGGAAGAACAGAAGATTAAAGAATTGGTTGATAAATTGAATAGCGCAATTCTGAATGACGTTGAAGGGATGTCGGTAATTACTACTCCTTTTACGGACAACGATAATGAGCCAATAGAAATCGGGCTAGTAAATCAAAATGGTAGTATTCAATTAAATGATTTAGGTCGTATATCTGGTTTACTTTTCGGATTGGGGCAACATAGTGTAAATTCTCCTGCTTTTCTTTTAGTTAAAAATTTAGCGGATATTTATAATATTACAATAGATTACGACTGCGGAGTATTATCTCGTTCTATTAATGATACTAAAGACTATGAAGCATTAATGGACTTTATTAAAGTGGTATTATCAGTCCATGTAGCTGCACCTGAAGTTAAACAATATCGTAAAACGTTTTCTCGTAGTACACTTGTTCATAAGATTAGTCGTGAATTTTTCCAAATGCAACTTCCTAATTTAGAGACTCAGATTGATATACTCGGTCAAAATGAAATGTGGTCTATTGCTGTAAAATATGTCAAACCGGTGGGTAAAGAAAGTGTTGACGTATTTGTAGCTGTAGCTGATTTATCAATAAAAGAACCAAAACAAAAAGCCTCCAACATTCTTGCAATGTCAGTAGATTTATTAGAAAAAATACCCAATAGAGAATTACGAGTAGTTTATGAAGTGGATGGGATAGGGCAAATACCAGAAGTACAAAGAGCCAAAAATTTAATAGATAGTCATCAACGAGATTTTAAATACCGAGCATTTAACTTTGCGGATGTTGAGCAAAAAGCTGAATTATTAACACTTAGTAGGCAAGATACACTAAATTTAATCTAGTTTATCAAATTTGGAGTTTTAACTTTCTTGTTTGTTTACGCAAATTATCTTTATTTGTAGATTCCTGAACAACTCGAAAAGCTATCTGGTTTGCATCCTCTAATTTCGTTTTTTGCTTTTTAACTATCTTTTTAACCATCAATATTAAGTTAACATGAAACGCCTATCTTTTCAATGCCGGATAAACTCAAACTGCACCACTACCAAAATATAGCCGGGCTTGCCTGATTTTAGGCAACCATGATAGAATAGGATTTCTGTCTAAAAATCGTGTCAGCCCGGAGGAAACACCATGAAACCGATATCTTATGACAATTACTATTGGCAGAATGAACTGGTAAGGCTGCGCGCCACTACCCCGGAAGACTGGGAAGCCGCCTACCCCAGCATGTTCGACAGCGAGGGGCGGTTTTTGCTGGAAGAGGAAGTGGAGCTGCCGCCGGTACCAGTCAAGATGCAGGAAACCAGCAAGAAGTGGGAAAACTTCAACCAGGAAGCCGGCCGCATCATGTTCACCATAGAAACGCTCGACGGCAAAGCGGTGGGAGCACTCAACCTGAACACCATCAACGAGCGTCACGGCACCTTCAACATCGGCATCCAGGTATTTACCGGGGAGCGGGGCAAAGGTTACGGCACCGCGGCGATGCGCATCCTGCTTAAGTACGCCTTCTTAGAACGCCGTCTCAACAAATTCAACAGTGGCTGGATAGAAGGTAATGAAGCCTCGGAGAAAATGCATAAAAAACTCGGCTGTATCCAGGAAGGGCGGTTCAGGCAGATGACCTTCCACGAGGGGCGATATTACGACTGGATACGGGTAGGCCTTACCAAAGATGAATTCAATGAGAACGAACGCAAGCTTTCTAAGAAATAAAACATTTTTAAGGAGAACCGAGCCATGACTGACTTACGTGTAGAGAAACTGGCGGACCTGTTAGTTAATTATTCGGTGAATGTTAAATCCGGTGATACGGTAGCTATCCAGGGAAACACTCTGGCTGAACCGTTGCTTAAGGCTATTTTCGTCAAGGTATTGCAGGCCGGGGGGCACCCGTTTTTAGTGGCTTCGCCCAACGGCATCGACGAAATATTCTATCAATACGCCTCAAAAGAACAGCTGGAGCATGTAGCACCGCCTGCAAAACTAATAATGGACACTTATGACGTACGTATTAGCATCGGGGCTGATGACAACACTAAAGCCCTCACCCACGTTGACCCGGCTAAAATAGTAATGCGCCAGCAGTCCCGCACAGAGCTCATGAAGACTTTTTTGGAAAGAGCGTCCAAAGGCGAACTGCGCTGGACGTTAGCCCAATATCCCACCAACGCCTATGCTCAAGACGCCGAGATGAGCCTGACCGAATATGAGGACTTTGTCTATGCGGCCTGTTTGGGAGACTTGAATGACCCTATCGGCTACTGGAAACGTTTCTCCGCCAGGCAGCAGAAGGTTGTGGACTGGCTAAAAGGCAAGAAAAATATCCACGTTACCGCCCCGGAGACGGACTTGACCTTTAGCGTCGCCGGTCGCACTTTTATTAATTGTGACGGCCATGAGAACGTACCGGATGGAGAGGTTTTTACCGGTCCGGTCGAGAACAGCATGAATGGACACGTCTGCTTCTCCTACCCCGCTATTGAAAACGGGCATGAAGTTGCTGGTGTTCGGCTCTGGTTCGAAGATGGCAAGGTAATCAAAGCTAACGCTGAAAAGAATGAAGATTTTCTATTGAAAACACTGGATACAGATGAAGGAGCGCGACGTATCGGTGAATTCGCTTTCGGCACCAATCTCGGCATTACCAGGTTTACCCGGCAAATCCTCTTTGATGAAAAAATCGGCGGCAGTTTCCATATGGCGCTGGGGGCTAGCTACCCCGAAACCGGCGGTAAAAATGTGTCAGCTATTCACTGGGACATGATTTGCGATATGCGTCAGGGCGGCGAAGTTATGGTTGATGGTCAGCTGTTTTATAAGAACGGCAAATTCGTGATTCCACTGGAATAAAGTTCCGCTAAATGCACATTAAGTAAAAAAGTCAAACAAAATGGTGGGCGGTACAGGATTCGAACCTGTGACCTTCAGTGTGTGATACTGACGCTCTAAACCAGCTGAGCTAACCGCCCGCGACTTTAACTGCCTCTAAATTCTAGGGAATAATCCGCCTAAAATCAAGCTCCCTGGCTTTTTATGTCTTAACCTTGACACCGTCTTTCTAAAACATATATTATCTAAACACTCACCACATAAATAATAATCAAGGAGGGCATCAAACATGTTAGACCAGACCAGCCAATGGTATAAGCTACAGTATCCCGAGTGCTTCGTTAACGAAGAGCAGCGCATGATACAAAAGACATTAGCGGATTTTACCGACAATGAGATTATGCCCGTCCGCGACAAAATCGACGACGATTTAACCCATGAAAAAATAATCACCCCCATCCTTAAAAAACTGCAGGTAGACCTCGGCTGCCAGAAGAACATGATACCGAAAGAATACGGCGGCAATGAACTGCTCTCGATAGTCACCGGTACTTTAAAACAGGAACAGGTGGGGCGGGGCGACTACGGCATCAGTATGCACAGCGCCGTCACCGACTGGTGTTGGACGCCGGCTACCCTGGCTTATCTGACGGCGCCCACTAAAGAGGCCAAGGCGTGGGGCAAAGCCGTACTTGATAAATTCGCCCCCATATTTACGGGTAATGAGCTGCGCGCCGGTTGTTTTAATATGAGTGAACCCGAATCCGCCTGCGACATCGAGAATCTTACCAACGAAGGCAAAACGATAAGGGTGAGGGCTAAACTCGAAGGCAACGAGTGGGTTATCAACGGCAACAAATTCTGGGCGTCCAACGCCGGCGTGGCCGACCTCAACTGCGTGATATGCAATATGGACCCCAGGTTGGGCAAAAACGCTTTTGCCCTGATATATGTCCCCGAACCCTGGCCCGGGGTTTCCCACGGCAAGCCGGAAGTGAAATGCGGCATGCAGGCTGACAGGAACAATGCCACCTATTTTGATAATGTGAGGGTGCCTAAAGAGTGGGGGCTCCAGGGTCCGGTAGCCTGGCAAATCTTTGAAACGGCATCCGCTGCTCCTTTTCCCCTCAATTCCGGCCACATGGTAGGCATTCTCCAGGGGGCTTTGGATGTGCTGCTTGATTACACCGGGCAGAGAGTAGCCGGTGGCCGACCGATTAACCAGCACCTCGATGCCGCCATGATTCTCGGAGAGATGGCTTCGTTTATTACAGTGGCGAGGTCTTCTTTTCTGGAACTGGCTCACCAATTCGACCACCCGGAGATTTATGGCGATTGGACAACCACCAGTATGGTGGCCAAGGGTCACGCGGTACACTCTATGATTACCAGAACGGCAGCCGACCTGATTCTAAAGGGCATGGAGCTGATGGGCTGCTATGGCTATACTCGTGCCAACCACTATGAGAAATATTACCGCGATGCACCGGTTGCCAAGCTGGTCATGGGCGGCAGCCACCTGGGGTATTTCGCGGTATGCCGCCAGTTTTATGACCTGGATTACTCTTCGTTCGGCCCGGGTAAACTGGCAGACCCGATAAAAAGTAAATAATAGACTTACTCCTAAAACATGTTGTGAAAAACGCCAGGACATAGCGGGAAAGCGCACGTGAAAATAAACAGGCTGTTAGAAATAACCCTGATTTTATCGAAGTATAGGATAAGAGATACAAAGGCAATAAAGACCCGGCATCAGTGGTCGGGATTTTAGCGTCGGTAGCCAAAATATAAAAGGAAGAGAATCCATGACGAATAAAACAGCGGGGCAGATACAGGAAATCGGTGGGCATATCGAAGAATTCGCTGGGAGAAAGGTCAGGGATAAGGTGATGGAGGGCAGCGAAAAAACTGCCGCTTCTAAAGATAGAAGACAAGTTGCCCTGTGGGTCAAAGAAGCTATCAACCGGCTGGATGCCTCTACCACCCCGGAAAAATGCCGCCAGATTATGGCTGCCTGTGGCCATAACTGCATCGCCCATAACAGCCGCATGACGCAAGCAATCAAAGCCAGACGCCAGAAATATCAAACCGAAGAGGAATTTTTAAAAGCTGAAGCCAAGAAGCCGATAAAAGGCACCCGGCTAGAATTGCAGGGTAACACGTTAATACAATTTTATACGCCTCATACCTATAGCACGCCGAGGCGCTGTTTTTGCGGCTTAATGTTCGCCCTGCCGACAGGAATTAATGTTTCTCCAACCTACTGTCAGTGCTCGCGCGGTTTTGTAGAAAAGTACTGGGAAAGCGCCCTCGGGCGGCCAGTGCGGGTAGAGGTTAAAGAAACGGCAATAACCGGGGGCAAGGAATGCAAGTTTATTATCCACCTTTAGTATTACCATGAAAATAGCTGATAAGATTAAGTGTGCTACCTTCCCTTGTGTGGATATAGACAAAAATAGCTATGTCCTCCCTCCTATCGAAATCGACGCGGCGAAAATTAAGGCAATAATGATAACCGAAGCCCCACCCAACGCTAAAGCCGACTATTTTTACGCCCCCGGCAATCCCTTCTATCTCCAAACCTCCCTCCAGGCTTTTAAGGATGCTGGGGCTGATGTGGCGTCCATGCAGGGTATTCTTAATCTGGGCGTTTATATCACCACCGCCATTAAGTGCGGCAAGACACAATACGCCATCTCACCAGCAACCATGAAAAACTGCTCCAAGCTATTAGAACAGGAAATCGCTCTCTTCCCCAACGTTAAGGTCTTCCTCCTCGGTGGGGATGTTGCGATTAAGATGATGAACGATATCTGGAAGCAAAAGACCGGACAGCGCGTGATACCCGCCGGCTCCACCTATAAAATCAGGGCGCAGGCTTATTACTGCGGAGATATTAGGGCGATACCCTCCTATACGCCGGCGGGCAAGAACTTCCTCATCGAGAAATCCAAGCGTAAAATGGTAGCGGAAGACATTCGAGAGGCGCTTAAGCTCATCGGGTAACGTTGCCTGATACTGCTTTAGGAATCCTTCAATTTCCCCACCCAATACCCTTCCAGCTTGGGTTCAAGATTAGATTAAATCTACCTAGTAGATAAATATTTTTGCAATTCTTGCATTTTTCCCAATAAATCGTTATTATATTTGAGGCTAATTAACTAAATATGCGTAAATTGCTATTCTGCAGCCACTGTTTTAACGAACAAATAACAGTAATAGGAGGTAAAAAACATGGCTAAGGATTTATCCAAGGCGTTGGCTGACCTTAAAGAAGACGAGGCAGTAGCTATCGTACAAGAGAAGCTGGACGCCGGCGCGGACCCCCTGGGTATCCTCGCCGAAGCCGGTAAGGGCATGGAAACCGTTGGTGCTCGCTTCTCCAAGGGCGAGTATTTTATCCCGGACCTGGTTTATTCCGGCGAGATTCTTAAGAAAGTCAACGAGCTGGTCAAACCGAAACTCAAAGGGGGCACCGCAGCGAAAACTGGCGGCAAGGTCATCATCGCCACGGTAGCCGGCGATATCCACGACATCGGTAAAGATATCGTCGTCTTCATGCTCGATGTTAGCGGTTTCCAGGTTTATGACATGGGCGTGGACGTACCGATACAAAAAATCGTCGATAAAATAAAGGAAACCGGCGCAACAGTCGTCGGCTTAAGCGGCTTCCTCACACTGGCTTATGACGCCATGAAACAAACTATTGAAGCCATTAAGAAAGCTGGTTTGAGAGAAAAAACCAAGATAATGATCGGCGGCGGTCAAATAACACCAGAAATCGTCAAATACACCGGCGCCGATGACTACGGCAAAGACGCTTTAGAAGGCGTCGCCCTCGCCAGAAAATGGCTGGCAAAGTAACTCTTTCTTGAGGAATATATAGGAGGTCAAAAATGGAAAAGACATGGGATGCAATGACCCCGGATGAAAGGAAGAACGACCTTGTTGGCAAGTGGCTTTCTCCTCCCGGCGTCAAATTTAATAGTCCGCAGACAGAGAAGGAATATAAAGGCAGGGTCCAGCGTATTTTGGACGCCGCAAATTTAAAGAAGCCCGATAGGGTGCCGGTTTTTCCGATGTTCGGCTTCTTCGGAGCCTACTACTCCGGATATACCCCCTACGATGTTATGTATGACTATGATAAGCTGATGAAATCGTTTTCCAAATACATAACCGAGCTTCAGCCCGATGCTCATGGCAGCGTGACGATTTCGCCGCCTGGTAAACTGCACGAAATTATCGACTATAAATTATATGCATGGCCCGGCCATGGTGTTCCCAAAGAGGTTTCGTATCAGTGCCTTGAAGGGGAATATATGAAAGCCAATGAATACGATGCACTGATTGACGACCCCACCTTCTACTTTTTAACCACCTGGCTGCCGCGTGTCATGGGGGCGCTCGATGGTTTGAAAAACCTCTCCCCCTTCACCAATATGACCGAGATGTACGGTGGCTTTACGGCGGCTGCTTACGTCCCCTTTGGTTTACCGCCGGTTAAAGCGGCGCTAAAGGCGATGATGGATGCCGGCGATGAAGCTCTAAAATGGATTGGCACGGTTGGCGCTTACGGCGCAGCGATGGCAGCTGCCGGCTTCCCCGGGTTCTTCGGCGGCGGCACCAAAGCACCTTTCGATACCATCGGCGATACATTAAGAGGCGCCCGCGGCATTATGCTGGATATGTACCGCCAGCCCAATAAACTCCTTCGCGCTTTGGAGCAATTCACGCCAATCATGGTCAAGATGGGCGTGGCTAATGCCAAGCTTAATGGCAATCCGATAGTATTTATCCCGCTGCATAAAGGTGCCGATGGCTTCCTCTCTGACGAACAGTTCAAGAAATTCTACTGGCCTACCCTGAAAGACCTGATGGATGGTCTAATTGCCGAAGGTTGCATACCCTTCCCCTGGGCGGAGGGCGGTTACAACACTCGTCTTAAGGTCATCAAGGACGCCCCGCGCGGCAAAATTATCTGGGGCTTCGACACTACCGATATGGTTGAGGCCAAGCGACTCCTCGGCGATGTAGCCTGCGTCGGCGGGAACATGTCTATCGCCACGTT
This sequence comes from Dehalococcoidia bacterium, assembly GCA_041478935.1. Classification (GTDB taxonomy): domain Bacteria; phylum Chloroflexota; class Dehalococcoidia; order Dehalococcoidales; family RBG-16-60-22; genus RBG-13-51-18. The sequence goes on along the minus strand of JBGOXC010000016.1, from coordinate 1,411 downwards.
AAGTGTAGGCACTCCGGATGACGTTAAAGCTGCCATCAAGAAACTAATCAACGATTGCGCTAAGGGTGGCGGCTACATCATGATGAGCGGCGCTGTAATTGAAAATGCACCGCCAGCTAACGTGAAGATGATGATTGATGCTACCAAGGAATTCGGAGTCTATAAATAACACTCCACGCCTGTAAAAAGCATAAAAAGAGGGGGGCTAAAAACCCCCCTCTCTCTCTTACTAATTGCTTTCAATAAATCTTATAGCATAACCGTGCCGCCATCAACATAGAGCACCTGCCCGGTGATAAAGTCGGACGCGGCGGAAGCCAGAAAGACCGCTGCCCCCAGCAGGTCATCTGGATTTTCTCGGCGCTGGAAGGACTGCTCGCCGGTAGCCAGTTTAAATGTGCCTTCGCTATCGCGCTGCGTCAGGCTAGCCTCGGTGGTGGTATAACCCGGAGCGATGGCATTGACATTAATGCCAGAGCCGCCTAAAGCCCGCGCCATGGCATGAGTAAAAGTATACATTGTACCCTTGCTGCAGGCATACGGCAGGAAGACCTGTGCCGCCGGCACTTGCGCCACATTAGAAGCGATATTGATGATCTTGCCTTTTTTGGCTTTAACCATTAAAGGCGCGATGGCTTTGCAGCACAGCCATGTGCCGATGACATTGACCTTGAAGATACGCTCCCAGTCTTCAACTTTCCAGCCGTCCCAGGGCGTAATATTAAGTCCGTACCATATTGCGGCATTATTGACAAGGATATCCACCTTACCGTAAAGTTTGATGACTTCATCCGCCATTTTCTGCGTTGCTTTTTCGTCGGAAATATCCGTTAACACCGCGGCGGCTTCGCCGCCCTTCGCTTTAATTTCTTTGGCAACTTCCTGGGCGCGCTCCAGGCTGACATCCGGCAGCAGCAGCTTCGCCCCCTCCTCGGCATATTTCAACGCAAAGGCTTTACCTAACCCCCTCCCACCACCAGTAATAATGGCTACCTTATCCTTTAATATTCCGGGCATGTCTCCCTCCTTAAAATCCTGGTTTATTTGCAGAGATAACCTAAAAAAATCTACATCACCCTCGTAGCTGTGTCAAGTTAAATTAGAGCAGTATAAAAAATTACCAACCCTATTGATAAAAGTATTGTAATGTATTACAATATATCGTAATACATTTTTAAGAAAGCAACATGTTCGAACACTTTTTTGAATCGGAACGGCATTCTCGTATCTTCGCCAAAGGCGATATCAAATACGTTATCCTCGACCTTCTAAAGGATAAACCGAGCTACGGCTATGAAATCATGCATTCTTTGGAAGAGCACTTTCACGGCTTTTATACACCCAGTGCCGGTAGTGTTTACCCTACTTTGCAAATGCTGGAGGATATGGGCTGCGTCTCTTCCTCCGAGAG
>JBGOXC010000077.1:0-5953 GCA_041478935.1 Dehalococcoidia bacterium | reverse complement strand
GCGTAAGGTCGCGAGGACCAAATAAGCCTGGATTGTTTGCTTTTATACTAAAGATTGAACTTAACTGATGTTAGTGTATTTTAAACAATAATCTCGGATTTTCTTGTCTCGCCAGCACGCAGGAAGAGAATTGTGACGATGTCGCCGGATTTGAGTCCATCTAAAGCGTTTTCCATATCTGCCGCACTGGCGATTTTCCTGCCGTTGATTTCAGTAACGATGTCGCTGGGTTTGAGTCCGGCTTTTTCGCCCGACAAGCCCGGAGATACCTCCCCAATGATGGCGCCGGGTTCAGCATTTACGCCCATTTGCGGGGCAACACTATAAGCATCGGCGATTTTCAGTCCAAAGTGGACTGGTTTCGGAGCGCTGGCGCTAACAGACAGCAATTCACGGATACGTGTGCGGTCGAAGCCGACGACAATTTGACCATCAATAATGATAACCGGTACACCCATCTGACCGGTAAGACTAACCATTTCGTCCGCCGCCGCACTATCGCGGGAAACATCGATTTCCTTATACAACACTCCAAGCTGGCCAAGAAAGCTCTTGGCTTGATAGCAGTAGCCTCAGGTAGGAGTTGTATAAATTTTCACGTCCATAGCATCAAGACTCGCTGTCTTTAGCGATTTGAATATCAGGCAATTTGGGCAACTTAAAAGGATTGCCGTTCTTCTTCAGAGGGTTTAAGGTCGGGAAGGCATTAAGAAATTCCTTCTTTTCACCACAATATTTACACGTGCCAAAGCTGCTGGGACCATTAGCAACCTCAATTACCCAGAAGTGATGGCATGCCGGTTTTTCTACTTTTTCCTCAACTATTTCTTTTACTTTTACTCTCTGTCTCATCACACACCCCCTCTCTGCCGTTCATGATAATTTTAGGAGAAATATAGGCTGGCTGTATGCGACTTTTGTCTTATTAAATAATAGCGCGGGAATATGAAGATATTATTAAGAAAAAGTGAAAATAACTATTATTCATTGGGGGAAAGGTAAGGCAATATGGGGCGACGCCGGCAGGAAAAACGTAACTATTTTTTATCGTCTTCGATAACGATTTCAAAGGGGCAAGAGATAGCACCGGTGGGACAAACAAGCTCACACATCGTGCACCAGCCGCATTCGTCAACTTTAACGATTTTTAGCTTGTTATCCTTCATCTGTAGAGCGCCGCAGGTGCAGATACTCACGCATAGCCCGCAGAGGTCACATTTAGCTTCGTCAATTATCGGTAATTCAGGCATATCCACATCTCCCCGTAATAATATTGTATCCAGTCGGCACTAAAACGTATGTGACCTTTCTCTCATTCCGTAATTCCAGCGATTTTCTTTAGAGCAGCATAATCGGCGATAATGATACGGTTACGCTCAATCTTGATAGCGCCTTCCGCCTCCAGATTCCTAAAGGACCTGCCCACCATCTCGCGCGCGGTGCCAATCATCGCCGCCATTTCCTGCTGGGTGAGACGCGGTCTTTCACCGTTACCAGCATATTCCAGCAGGATTTTAGCGACCCTGCCGTTAACATGGCGGAAGGAAAGGTCTTCCACCAGCGCTATCATTTCCTGCACGCGAAGCGACAACACTTTAATGACATTCAAGGCCACTTGCGGATACTCACGGGAGAGGGTTTCCAGGTCCTTCTTCTTGATGCCATGAAGAACGGCGACGCTCATCGCGGCGGCGCTAGCCAGATTGACGCCTCCCAAAGCCGGGACATCATTAAAGGTGTCGCCGGGGCGGATGATACGGAGAATCTGCTCCTTGCCGTCGGCGGAGGTTTTAAAGACCTTAACTACACCAGCAGAGACAAAATAAAGGGCTTCTGCCGGCTCTCCCTCAAAGACGAGGATATCGCCCCGCACCGCTTTCTTTTCAAAGACATAGCTATTTACCGCGGCCAGCGCGGACTCGCTCAGACCGGTGAAATAGGGTATAGATTTAAGTGAATCCAGATTTATCTCCATTTTTCTTTCACGCCAGAGTCCTTTATGATTTTCTTAAAGGATTATACCAGCTTGAGGCGATGACAGCAAAGGAGTAATTACCACTTAAACTTGATTATATGAATACTCGCCCCCTTTATCCCCCTCTCAAACCTAGCTATCTTTGTTTCCCATTTTTATTTGTTTGAGAGGGGGAGGTTATTGGAGAGGGGCTAGTGCCCCTCTCCGCAAGCTATTCCCCTTTTTATTAGGTATATGTAACGCACAATAGATACTAACTTAAAAGAAAAACAGTTTGTATTTAAGAAAATATTCTGACTATAATTACTTTAGGTAGAGGGAAATATGAGTAAATTGATAGAAAAATTACGTAAACTATCGCAGGCAGCACCCCATCCGATGGGATTCCGCACCTCAAAACCAGTAGAAGCCAGCGCGAAACTACTGATTATTGGCAGGTTAATAATAAATAGTGCTACGCCACCGACAAAGATGAACACCGGCGCTGATGCCGTTCTCCTTGATGTTGGTAAATCGGAGACGTTGATTAAAGACATACAGAAAATGGCTAAAGTCTTGGGAGATATTCCGTGGGGAGTATATCTTGAAGAGGGCGGCAGCAATATGGCAACGTTGATGGAGTCAGGGTGCGACTTCGTGGTATTCTCACCAACCAGCCGGATTCCTGACCTGCCGCAGGACGAGAAAACAGGCAAGATATTACAAGTAGAGTCGTCCATGGATGACGGGCTTTTAAGAGCGGTCAATGACTTACCGGCGGACGCCGTGCTGGTTACGGATACTTTAGACGACAATGAGACGCTGACGATGCACCGGCTGATGATATACCAGCACCTGGCGAATTTTATCACCAAACCGCTGCTAGTGCCCGTGTCAGCGAATATCAGCGAAGCAGAACTGAAAGCCCTCCAAGACGCGGAAATTGATGGAGTGATGGCGGAGGGAACAGACCTGAAAGAATTGCGTAAGACCATCAGCAAGCTACCACCGCGCTCCGTCAAGAAGCGGGATAAGACGGGCGTGCTGCTGCCCCACATCGGCGGCGAAACAAAAGCGGCACCCCCTGATGAAGAAGAGGAAGAGGACGAGTAAAGCTAGATACCTTCACGCATGTTTTAGATAAATGAAAACTAATGAAATTCGTGTTATAGCCGTCTGTGTTTTCCGGCACGACGACAAGATACTCGTTTGTGAGTATTTCGACCAAGGCAGGGACACGCCTTTTTACCGTCTGCTGGGAGGGGCAGTAGAGTTCGGTGAGACGACCCAGCAGTCTATCAAGCGGGAAATAAAAGAAGAAATCGACAAGGCAATAGCCAACCTGAAATTATTAACAATACTGGAGAACATCTTTACACTTGAAGGCGAAACCGGCCACGAAATCGTTTACATCTATGAGGGACACTTTGCCGACGAGGCAGCCTATCAACGCGAATCTTTTGTAGTGCATGAAGAGGGGGAAACCTTAAAAGCAAGCTGGCAACCTTTAAGCTTTTTTAACGATTACCATCGGCTAGTGCCAGAGGCGCTGGTGCCACTACTAACAATAAAAACCTAAACTACCCCACCCCGCACATAATCGCGACGAAGATATGGGGTTTGCGGAATTCCTTATAACGCAGCGGCCGGTGCTTAACACCACGCGGGACAAAAAGCGTACTAGTAGTATTGAATGTTAACACTTGCCCACCGAGTAAAAATTCCATATCAGCGCCAAGGTCTTCAGGGTTAGCGGAGTCGCCACCAAGATTGAGGATTATTTCATCGGCGTCCCGATGCGCCATTTCCTTGATACTTTCAATCCTGGAAGCAGATTGCGCAGTAATCCAGCCATACTCAATGTGGTAGTTAACGCCGGGCACCTGCAGACTGCTCATGTAGGTTAAAGCGCCGTCCACACCTTTCTCACGCACCGGGCTGCGCACGACATACCGTTCGTAATCAAAGTCTTTCGTCTTTTTCGGCAGCACGTTCTTTTCGTCGTGGATACCGCTAGCGCCCCAGGCTTCGCCGGCGGAGCCGGTGCCGCACATGATAGCCATCTGGAGATGCGGAAACCGGAACTTTTTCCAGATAACCGGGCCGTGCGGCGTGCCCCTGGGAATATAAAAGGTGGTAGAGGTATTGAAGGTAATCGGCTGCCCGCCAACGTAAAACTCCACCTCGCCGCCGAGCACCTGCGGCGTTTTATAGTCCCCACCCATATGCAAAACAATCTCGTCGAAGTCGTGAGCATGCTCGTGGAGGGAGGGGTTGGGGTCGGGGACACCATATATCCAGCCAGGTTCTATATAGTAATTAGACCCCGGCACCTGTTTATTGCTAATCATCGTCATGGTGGGGCTCTGGCGGTTTTTGGTACCGCCGAAGGCTTCGTAAAGGGGTTTCCTGACCAGATATTTTTCGTAGTCAATTTGGGGCATATTTTTCTAACCTCACAAGGTATTTGCCCTAATGATAACCGGGGAGGAGGAAAGTGTCAAAGGAAAGACTCTTTACAGCCAGTTGATAAAGAGATATAATGCCTGATTGTTGCCTAAAAATTAAAGGAGAGTTTATGCCCACCGACGCCGAAATCACCAATTATGATGCGATAGCCGACCTTTTTATCGCCCATGCTGGCCGGGTGAATTCATGGAACAACCTGTACGAAAGGCCGAATACAATAGCCAGGCTGCCCGAACTGAAAGGAAAAAACGTATTAGACCTGGGGTGTTCTACCGGCTTTTTTACCGAGTACGCGCTCAAACATGGCGCCAGCGTCACCGCCATCGATGCCAGCCAAAAATTAATAGATAGGCTGGCACAAAAAGTTAAGTCGCCAAAGGTAAAGTTACATTGCGCGGACATTGGTCAACCTATGCCGTTCCTGAAAACAGCATCGTTCGACGTGATAATATGTTCGTTGGTTCTGGATTACGTTAAAGACTGGCGACCTGTGATGGCGGAGTTATACCGGGTGTTAAAGACGGACGGGCGGCTGGTGATAGCGACCGGACATCCCTTCTCCAGTTACCTTTATCTGGAGAGACATAACAGACCGGAAAGCTATTTTGCTTTTAAAATGATAGAGGATACGTGGGCGATAATGGGACCAAAGCCCTTTAAAACACACTATTATATACGCCCGCTGCACGAAGTCCTCCGACCGATGATAGAGTCCAAGTTCAAAATAATCAGTATAGATGAACCACCGCCGGATGAAAGATGCAAAGAAATATCACCGGAAACATATGAACAGCTAATGGAAAGACCAGCGTTTTTATTCATTGTGCTGGAGAAGTGAACTATGAAAATCCGTAAAGCTAAACGCGAAGATGCTCCGGCCATAGGCGCCATGCTTGAGGAATTCTGTGCCTTTTTAAAGTCGATAGGCGATGATACCGATTTTAAGTGCAACGCGGATACGTTTTTACGCGACGGCTTCGGGAAAAATCCGGCTTTTAAAGGTCTCGTGGCGGATAATAACGGTGAAGCTGTGGGCTACCTTCTCTATCATTCCGGATATAATACAGACCTCGCGATGCGTATCATGCATATCGTCGACCTTTATGTCCGCTCGGAATACCGCCGGAAGTGCGTCGGCAAAGCCCTGATGGAAAGGGCCGGTGAAATTTGTCTCAAAGCCGGTGGGAAAAGACTTTACTGGTCGGTTTTTTCACCTAACCGCAACGCTATCAGGTTTTATAAAGCTCTCGGGGCGAAGTATACGCAAGACATGGAAACAATGTATTTAACTCTGGGAAAATGAACTAAGAAAAAGAAATCTAGACTCTTTGCGCCATCTGCCAGGACTTGCCCTCGGTAACGATGGCGGGGGCGATGACCATCTCGGCGTTGTGGAATTCCTTGATATTGGCGGCTCCGCAGAAACCCATCGCCGTGCGTAAAGCGCCGACGAAGTTTTCGGTGCCGTGGACGACGGAGGTGGGACCAAAGAGGAGTTTTTCCAGCGTGGTGTTCGTCCCTACTTTAATG
>JBGOXC010000076.1:0-6049 GCA_041478935.1 Dehalococcoidia bacterium | reverse complement strand
TCCAAAAGGTCGTCTATCTGCCCCTTGGTCGGTTTTATCTCGATGGTCGGCTCTAAAAGCCCCGTTGGCCTGACGAGCTGCTCCACCACCTGCTGGCTGTGCTCGTACTCATAAGGCGCCGGCGTCGCCGAGGTATATATCACCTGATTGACGCATGCATTAAACTCCTCGAAGTTCAGCGGCCGGTTGTCCAGCGCTGAAGGCAATCTAAATCCATAATCGACGAGTGTTTCTTTGCGTGAGCGGTCGCCCTTGTACATGCTCCGTATCTGCGGCAGCGTCATGTGCGATTCGTCGACAAAGAGCAGGAAGTCTTTAGGGAAATAATCGAGCAGGGTGGATGGGGAGCTTCCCGGCGGTCGTCCGGCCAGATGTCTTGAATAGTTCTCCACGCCGGAGCAATAGCCTGCCTCCACCATCATCTCCAGGTCGTATTCCGTGCGCGCCTGCAGGCGCGCCGCCTCCACTATCTTGCCCTGCGCGTTAAGTTCTTTAAGTCTCTCCGCCAGCTCCACGCGTATCCCCTCGATGGCTTTGGTCATCATCTCGCGGGAGGTTACGAAGTGCTTGGCGGGGAAGATGCTTACCTCGTCCATCTCCTGTAAAATTTCCCCGGTCAGCGGGTCCAGCGACATAATTTTTTCGATGTCGTCCCCGAAGAATTCGATGCGCAGCGCTAGCTCCTCGTAAGCGGGCTGAATCTCTAGGGTGTCCCCCCTTATGCGGAACTTGCCACGCGATAGGTCCATTTCGTTGCGGCCGTACTGCATGTCCACGAGCTGCCTTAGGAGCTGCTGCCGACCATAATGCTGCCCTTTCTTTATGTTGGCGACGAAGCCCTGATATTCTCCCGGCTCGCCGAGGCCGTAGATGCAGGAGACGGACGCCACGATGAGCACGTCCCGCCGCGATAGCAGGGCGTGGGTGGCGGCGTGTCTTAATTTATCTATTTCCTCGTTGATGTCGGAGTCTTTCTCGATATACAGGTCCTTCTGCGGGATGTAAGCCTCCGGCTGGTAGTAGTCGTAATAGCTGACGAAGTATTCCACGGCGTTTTCCGGGAAGAACTCCTTGAACTCGCTGGAAAGCTGGGCGGCGAGCGTTTTGTTATGGCAGATGACCAGTGTAGGACGCTGCACCTTCTCGACGATGTTCGCCATGGTGAAGGTTTTGCCGCTGCCAGTCACGCCCAATAGCGTCTGGTGCTTAAAGCCTTTACCCAACCCTTCCACCAGTTTATCCACTGCCTGGGGCTGGTCGCCGGTCATCTTAAAATCGGAGACGATTTTGAACTCTGGCATAGCAATAATTATTATAGCACTAAAGTTCTAATAAAAGAAGGAGGAAAGTTGATAGATTTTAATGTTGATTAAAGGGTTTTTTCTGGCAGTATTTTATACCATCGTGATTATTAAACCCGCCGCGATTACCCCCAGGATGATGCCGTAGGCCGTCCCTGACCAGGGACCCGTGTTAGGCCGCAAACCTCAAGTGGAGGCTTCAGGGGTTTTTGTAGTCGCCGGCTGCTTGCGCTGGGTGACTTTATCGAACAGCCAGCCTAAACCTCCCCCCACCACTCCCCCTAAAATGATAAACAGTATAGTCATTAATTGCCCCTCTTCTTTAAGTATATACCTTTCGGGAGGCGGCGGAAACCTTTCGACAAACTAATCTTTAGCCATGTGGGGTAAGTGCTTACGGATGAGGGGTAATAGCTGAAATCACGATTGTGCCTCTTGCTGAACCATAATACCAGAACACTCTGTAGGCTGCAGGTGTTTTCTGTTGGGCGTACGCCTCGAATACTTTTTCCCCATTAGGTCCCTTTAAGCTTGAAAATAGATGAGTCTGGAGGCTATTGTGGCGGGGATTTTGGGCGAGGTATAAAAGGGTTTTCTTGACGGCATTATAGCGCGCTTTGCCTGATGAATTAGCTTTGAGTAAATTGTATGTTTCCCTGGCTTTATCCGTCAGAATTAGCTCAAACAAAACGCTTAGCCTTATAAAGACTTAAGGTCGACTTTTGATAGCTTGCCATTAGCGGCTTCAGCCAGACCTTGTCGGACTAAATTTAGAGCCTCGGGATTTTTAAAGAGCCATGCCTCTGAAGCCGGAACGGTTATTTGCGGGTCTAAGAGTATCTGTCCCAGACTGTTGCTGTATATGTGAAACGTGATATCTTCCCCAACCAGTTGTTTAGGTAAGACCACCCGCTTTTTAGCGTCGGGCTTCACTGCCTTGGTTATCTTGGTGAAATCCAGGTTCTTAATTATGGTTGCCATATATTTACCTACCTAATCTACATTATAGATATGGTGGGATAGATTGTCAAGTGGGAAAAGCCCACTTATTACGTGGGAATCCAGGCTTGTAAAAACCCTCTTTGTCTCCCTTTACGAAAGGGAGAAGGTAGTAGGCCGCCCCTTTACCCGCCTGCCCTGAGCTTGTCGAAGGGTCTCCCTCCTTTGTAAGGAGGGATTAAGGGAGTTTTTCTATCGTTGTCATTGTATTAACGAAAGTATGTCACCGACAATCATATACGTATAAACGACATAACGATCGGCTTCCTCATTACTGACTATTGTTGCATGTGAACCTTTTTGAGATGCTTGAAAAATCGCATCTAGTCTATCACCTAAGAAATGAAGGTGAGTGCCAACTATTTGATTAAAACGTTCAGAAGTATTTTTTTCTTCTACAAAAGCAATAAGTCTGTTAATATAATTTTCTTGACCTAATTTTATCTTTAATTTTTTATTATCCACGATCGCTATTCGATCATCTTTCTGTGGTGGAAATATTGCATCTGCTAAATCCTGTAATATCCTCCTACAACTATGCACTGCGTTTGACCAATCTTCAGCATTATCCGAGCGGAGATTTTCATGTATTGCTACAAGTCTTTTTACAGCGTCGGGTACTATCTTACCGATAGAAGAATCCACTTGTTTGCGTATTCGCGAAAAAACATCATTGGCGATACCAGAAAATTTCAATTCATGGTGTTTCTGCAATACCCAGTTATAAATGAAAGAGCGTCTTTGAGCTAACCTTTGGGCAGTTTGAATAGCAGTTCTATTTATATTAGCCCTCTCCATCGCATTACCAAAAGGTTCATAAACTGTTTGATTCGGATTAGATGAATGTATAGAGATGTCTGGGTCTTGTGCAGCTTGTAGCGCTGTTTCGCAGATTTTGAGTGATTGTTCCAATTGTTCTATTGATTCGATATAAGCTAAAGGTTTTAATTGTTTTGTTACCGTATCTTTTTCCTCAAATATTCTATTTGCTATTTTTGCTAGTTTCCATACTTCAGGTTTTAGACCGTTGGGAGTACTTGGATAGCCACTTACTTCCAATTCCATAGTTACTTGAATTTCAAAATCATTAAGTAGTCTTGCTAAGCGACTAGTTTTAAGTGCAATACTAGCTAGAGTTAGCTCTTCTAGTTCTATATTTTTTAATATTTCTTCAGAGAGTGATAGTGCTTCTTCAAGTGCCTTATTATTAGGTGGTACAATTTTTCCATTTTCGTCTCCTACATCTCCATCAAACTAAACCCGCTCTTTTTATCCGGCAGCCTTTTTACGTTTGCCCCCGTAATCTCGTAAATGAGCGCCTCGCCCACCAGCCAGGTCTTCACGCCCGGGCGCAGGCAGCCGGTCAATGTCCTCCCCCCTCTCCCCAGCGAAGCGTGGATGTGCAAAACGGGCTTGCCGTCCTTATCCGGCGCGATGATGCCCACCCCCTCCACCTCGTGCGCGCCGTCCACGGGGAGCAAAACGGGTTCGGGCGGCATTGCTTTAGAGTCGCGCGGTCCCACAACGACCTGCCCTCCCCCAATCCCCCCGATTAATATCACGTGCCCCACCTTGATGCCCTTTTCCAGGGCGAACTTTTCAATCGCGTCCGGCACCATGTCCCCGTCCTCCAGCCTCAACACAAACACCCTCCCGATTTTCCCTTCTGTTGCTTTCATAATCGCCCTCCGTTCTACCACTGTCATTCTGAGGGAGTCCTTCCCCAGAAGGACGACCGTGAGAATCTCTCACCTTGCGCCCCCCGACATTATCCTCTTTCCTTTCCACCCACTGTCATTGCGAGCGGAGCGTGGCAATCTCAATCATTGACTTCTAACAGTGTAGGGTATCGCCGTGCTAAAGCATATACGTTAAGCCCCCCGACATTATCCTCTTTCTTTCTCCCCTCGACATATTATATACTACCACCACAATACCCGGGTCACATTAACCAAATGCGCATATACTTTACATAAAACAAAAAACAAATAAAGTCTAATTCAGCTTCAAATCGGTGAAAAAATACGGAAAAAAAATTGTTAAAAACAAATAAATGGGGCTTTGACCCCGGCGTCTACTTGCTCCCGAGGTACTGCAGAGCCAGCTTCACCTTCTCCTCCAGCTTGAGCTTGGCGTCGGTGGGCAAAGCCGCTACCGCCTTCACCGCCTCTGCCGCGGAATAGCCCAGGGTCGTCAGTGCCGCTAGCACGTCCGCGTTCTCCTGCGTTACCTGCGTGGCTGGTGTGATGACCCACCCCGCGCCGATTTTCTCCTTAAGCTCCAGGATGATGCGGCTGGCCACTTTCTTGCCGATGCCGGGTATCATGTCCAGCATGTCCGTGTTGCCGGTAGCAATAGCCATCGTTATCTGGTCGGGTGTCAGGGCGGAGAGCATCGCCAGCGACAGTTTGGGACCCAGTCCCGTCACACCCAGCAGCGTCTCAAAAAGCCAGAGTTCCTCGGTGGTAGGGAAGCCGTAAAGGGCGATGTTATCCTCCCGTACGTGCATGTGGGTATAGACCTTTATCTCGTCGCCCGACCTGCCGATGGTGGCTAGCGATGATGTGGGCATATAGACCCGGAACCCCACGCCCCCCACGTTAATAATCGCCGCGTCGCTGTTTAGATTCTCCAACTTGCCGCTCAAACTGGCTATCATTGTCGCTCTCCCTGTCTCGTTAGTAGGTTATTGATATGCACTTCCTGCGCGTGGCAGATGGCTACCGCTAAAGCATCGGCGGCATCATTGGGCTGGGGCACTTCTGCCAGGCCGAGCTGGAGGCGCACCATTTCCTGGATCTGCTCTTTGCTGCTCGCGCCGTAGTTAGCGACTCGCTGCTTCACCATCGCGGGAGTATATTCAAAAACGGGGATGTCTTGATTGGCGGCAGCCAGCAGGGCGATTGCCTGTGCGTGGCCGATAGCCAGCGCTGTCCTGACGTTCTTGGCGACGAATGGCTGCTCCACGGCGACGGCATCGGGCTGATGTTTACGGACTACTTTGAGGAGTTCGGTATAAAGACGATTCAGTCTTTCGCCCATCGGGGATTTTTCGGGTACGGTTATCGCCCCGAAATCGACCAGGGCAAGCTCTGTACCTTCGCCCTCTACCACGCCCCACCCCATCACTACCGTGCCCGGGTCGATTCCTAATATTTTCATTTCATATTCTTATAATTAAGTAGCAGCCTGAATGGCGGCCATGACGGAATCCGGTATATCCACGTTACTATAGACGTTTTGCACGTCGTCAATTTCTTCCAATTTATCAATGAGTTTTAGAGCTTGTGTGGCGGCTTTTTCATCCAGGGTTACCGAAGTTTCGGGCACCATTTGTAGCTCGCTGGATTCTACCTTGATTTTCGCTGCTTCTAGTGCTGCCCTTACTTTTTCCAGAATATCCGGCCTGGTGAACACTTCCATAATGCCGCCGCCCACCTGCACATCCTCCGCGCCCGCGTCAATAGCAGCCAATTCCAAATCGTCTTCTTTACCTTTTTCTGCATTGATAGTGATAACACCGCGGGATTTAAACATCCAGGAGACGCAGCCATTCTCTCCCAAAGCACCGCCATGACGGGTGAAGGTGCTCCGCACTTCCTGTACGGTGCGGTTGCGGTTATCGGTCATCGCGCTGACCATGATGGCAACGCCGTTAGGTCCATAGCCTTCCAGCGTCATCTCTTCAAAGCTGCCGCCTTCCGCATTGCCGGTGCCTTTGGCGATTGCCCGGTCGATGTTGTCCAGCG
>JBGOXC010000184.1:0-3295 GCA_041478935.1 Dehalococcoidia bacterium | reverse complement strand
TTTCGTATTTATCTTGGTCTGCCGCCCAGTGTCGGGTAGCTCCAATATAGTTGCCGATATGGAAGTCGCCCGTCGGCTGAATGCCGGAAAAGACGCGCTTTTTCATGGAAACCTCCTGACACGGAGATTTTAACATAAATACGAGTGGACGGACAAGGAGAAGATAAAGAGTGGGAAATAGCTGGGGAAACAGTATAAGGAGGGAGGGGCTGTAGAGATACAGGGTGAATTATTAATGAGTCTTGTGTCGAAGTTTTCGATAAACACTTAAGTCCGCGTTACCACCCCCACTGGGGAAAAGAAAATAAGTAAAGTGTTTTCCCTTGAGTATAAAGTATCTGTCTCGTACAGCGTCAAACTTGCCTGATCGCATCAGTTTGTCAATGTGATTTATTACCCAATGGGGTACACGTTTCAGGTCTGCCGATACACCTGCTCTCGACCCGCCGATATATTCACCAAAATTATTCATACTAGCGAAATACTATTACAATGTTGTAAGTGTGTCAATGAATATTTAAATGTGTAGTCAGACAACTTCTACATCCTCTCCGGTGCCGTCATCCCCATGAGGTTTAGTGTCCTGCCCAGCACCAGCTTGGCGGCTTTCACCAGCTTTAAACGCGCCGCGGTCAGGGCTTTATCGTCGCTGACCACGCGGCACTCATTATAAAAAGCGTGGAAAACTGTCGCCAAATCCTGGGCGTAATAGGTGAGGTGATGGGGCTCTAAAGTGAGGGCTATCGTTTCCACCAGCTCCGGCAGTAGCAGCATCCGGCGTATCAGCGTTAGCTCTGGTTCCGTCGTCAATAGAGACACATCCCCGCCCTCGTCCGTCGCCCCTTTTTCCTGCGCCACCTTTAAGATGCTGGCGATGCGCGCGTGGGCGTACTGCACGTAATAAACGGGGTTTTCCACGCTCTGCTTTTTCGCTAGCTCCATGTCAAAGTCCATCTGGCTGCTCGCGGCGCGGGAAAGTAAGATAAAGCGGCAGGCGTCGGTGCCGGCTTCGTCCAGCAGTTCTCGCAGCGTGATTATATCGCCGCTACGGCGAGAAAGCCTCACTATCTCACCGCCGCGTCGCAGCGTCACCATCTGATTCACGATTATCACCAGTCGGTCCGGATCGATGCCTAAAGCGCTAACGACGGCTTTCATGCGGGAGACGTGCCCCATGTGGTCGGCGCCCCAGATATCGATAACCTTATCGAACTTGCGCTCGATGAATTTATTATAATGGTAGGCAATGTCCGCCGCGAAGTAGGTGGGCGAGCCGCTGCTGCGGACGATAACATTATCTTTATCCTCGCCGAGGGCGGTGGCGACGAACCAGACAGCGCCTTCCTTTTCCGCGATATAACCCTTCTCCCGCAAGAGCTTCATGATGATATCGAACTGCCCGTTCTCGTAAAGGGTTTTCTCGCTATACCAGACGTCGTATTCCACGCGGAGTGTTTTCAGGTCTTCGCGAGTGCTTTCAAGGATTTTCGCCAGTCCCACTTTTCCTAGTTCTTCTAATCCTTCACTCTGGGGCATTTTTAAATAACGGTCGCCTTCTTTTTGGACTATTTCCTGAGCCAGTTCGACCATGTAGCTGCCCATGTAGCCATTCTCGGGCATGGCTGCGTCTTTACCAAGCGCCTGCTGGTAGAGCGCCCAGAGCGAGTGGCGGAAGGCGTCCATCTGGCTGCCCGAATCATTAAAATAATATTCTTTGGTGACGTCAAAGCCGGCGGCGGTCATTACATTACATAAAGTGCTGCCGATAACCGCACCTCGCCCGTGCCCCACGTGCAAAGGCCCCGTAGGGTTAACGCTAACGAACTCAATCTGGATGCGCTTACCTTTACCAACATTAACGCCACCGTAAGTGTTGCCGCTTTTAAGAATGGTATCCACCTGTTTTGCGAGCCACTCTTTTTTCAGCGTGAAGTTGATGAAGCCCGGCGGGGCAATATCCACCTTTTCTATTTCGGGGGAGGCGGGAATAAAGTTAACAATATCCTTAGCGATATCTAACGGCTTCATCCGGGCGATTTTAGTGAGTTTAAGCGAAACACTGCAGGAATAATCGCCATGCTCGGGATTTTGTGGGTGCTCAATAACGATTTCCGGTAGGTCAAAAGCAGGCAGCTTACCGGCTTTTTGTGCCTTAGCCATGGCTTTCGCGATTAATTCGGATATCTTCTGCTTGAGCATTAAAATCCACTCGAAATTACGTTAAATTATAACATAGTGAGGCTGAAATTGATATTTGATTTTCGTGTGTGTATGAGTGATAATTTTAGTGTCTATGGTGGTAAATACTTTATCGCTTGAAGTAAAAAAATCCACTGACCTTTCCGACCATGAACGCTCGGTAATACTGGAGTTATGCACCGGCGCCTACCAGCGGGATTATACCCCTTTTATGGCAACGTTTCCTGACGCTACTCATGTTCTCGCACGTGTTAAAGGTCAGTTGGTCAGCCATGCCTTGTGGGTTACGCGCTGGCTGCAAAACGGCGATTTACCTCCCTGGCAGACCGCTTATGTAGAAGCTGTGGCTACCGATGAACGCTACCGCCGTCGTGGTTATGCCTCCGCCGTCATGCGCCGCCTGACTGAAGAAATCAATGACTTTGATATCGGAGGTCTTTCCACCGGTCACTCTCAACACTTGTATGCTGCATTGGGCTGGCAGTTATGGCGTGGACCTCTCTTTATCCGCACTAAAGACGGCAGCTTATTAGCCACGCCGGAAGAAAAAGGCGTTATGGTTCTACCCCTCCCCAAAACCCCTCCTTTAGATTTGGATTCTACCCTCTCCGCCGAATGGCGTGAAGGCGAGTTGTGGTAAACACTTAAAATATCAAAAAATCTTTTCTTAAAATCCTCTAAATATTATTGACATTGGTATTACCCTGTGATAACATTATATTTGCATATGATGAAGGCAGAAACATAGTAGACTAAAACTGGTGGCATTAAGCCAGACATGTGAGGTCTGGTGGCAAAAACCGCCAGACCTTTTCTTTTGCCTTCCGTACTTTAAAAACTGAATATCAACGAGCCAAAAGTGTCAAAGAAACAACATCTGTAAAAGAAATAATATCTAATATCAAACCTGAAGCAGGTCAAGCGCAAAGGGCATACGGTGAATGCCTTGGCATCAAGGGCCGAAGAAGGGCGTGGCAAGACTGCGATAAGCTCCGGTTTGCTGTCTAGCAAGCTTACCCGGAGATTCCCGAATGGGGCAACCCGATTCCGCAAAACGGAATCACCTCCGGCTTAACACATACGCCGGGTGGAGGTA
>JBGOXC010000141.1:0-4352 GCA_041478935.1 Dehalococcoidia bacterium | reverse complement strand
ATGGACCCGCTGGTGGCGCGGAACCTGAAGGAGAACGAGGGATTCAAGACTAAACAAGACTTCTGCAAGCATCTATCTAAAAATATCAAGATGCCGAACGGGCAATTCTGGAAGACCGACTATATCAATATGCTCATCGCCTCCGAAGCATATAAAGGCGTGGAGCCTTATGCTTCCTGGAAGAAGCTGCCGGATGACGCGCTGATAGCGCCTTATCATAAGCCGGAGAATATCAATATCATCGTCGTGGGTGGGGAGACGAGCCCCTTATGGAAAGCGTCGGACTATGCCTATTCCGGGAGCGCCCCGGTGGATAAGTGGCGGGCCAAGCCCGCCGGCGCGGAATGTAAGGACGGGGAGTGCGGGCTACCAGACGCACCCGGTGAGTACGATAAGTAAGCCTTCAAGGTGATTTAAAGAGGGGGAGTTCAGGCTCCCCCTTGGTTTTAGGCTAAAACGAATTGTATCAAGAAAAAAATTTTCTGGTTGGGTTTTAGCTTTGGGGTGAAGCTGAATTGAATGCCGATTTGGTTTTTGTTATATGTTAAGTCAGCTTCAAAAACGGGCGAATTGTTTTTTGATTTATGGTAAGTCGGCTCATTAACCGCGTATTCAGTTGTTAAGGTGCGTTAAGCATTACTTGGCACCGGACATCTTAATGTAGCCTAAAAAGCGGCAACACACAATAGGAAAATGTCGCGGGGAGCTTTAAGGGGGTATAATAGGAGAATTGAATATTAGATAAACATATCATAGAGATTGCCCTCCTACGCTAAAGCTTCGGAGGATACACCACGTCGCTGCGCTCCTCGCAATGACCCTAGAAAAGGAGTAAAAACATGAAAATTCTCGGAATATCATTTAGTCCCCGGAAAAACGGCAACACCGTCGCCATGCTCAATGAGGCTCTAGCCGCCGCAAAAAAGGACGGGGCGGAGGTGGAATTATACAGCGTTGCCGGCAAGAATATCCAGCCCTGCGACGGCTGCTGGGCCTGCACCAACACCGGCAAGTGCCATATCAAGGACGACACGGCGGTATTACTGGATAAAATGTGCGCCGCCGACGGCATAATCTTCGGGACGCCGATATACTTCTGGGGCATGACAGCTCAAGCTAAAGCCGTGATTGACCGCACGATTTCCCTCGGCCAACCGGGGAGGAGCTTAAACAATAAGGTCTGCGGCGTAGTGGCTTCCTGCGGCAGCCTCGGCATGGTGGACGCGCTCAAAGACTTTAGCTATTACATTATCCAGCGGCGCATGCTGCCCGCCAACCAAGTCTCCGCCTACCTGATGAGCCCGGACGACCTTAAAAACATGCCCAAGTGTAAAGAAGAGCTGAATAAACTGGGTAAACAGATGGTGGCGCTGGTGAAGATGAACTTCAAATATCCGGAGGAGTTTGCCAGAGGTCCGGGCGCGTTTGGGACGCACACGAAATAAAAATCAAATCTCAAATCTCACCCTTCGACAGGCTCAGGGCAAGAAAATCAAAAACACAAATGAAAAAGGGGAAGATGTTGGGAGGAGAGGGAGGATGAAGAGCTGATATAAGTAGATGATGGTCTGTTTAAAGCAATCCCATTAAATACGCTTCTTTTTGACTATCGATGTATCTAAATGCCTGTCGACCCCATTTTTTACTTACAAGCTGATATGCTGTTAAATTGTGTACTCTTTTAGCCAGTGATATTATTTTCAAAGATTTAAAGTGAATGAACGAGTAACCCATTTCTCCTACACGTCCATTTAACAGAATACTGTCATCAACGCTTGTTACTTCGCCTATACCCCAAAGTGTGTATAATTTCCATGAAGATATTTCTCCTCGTTCAGTAACTTGTTTATATACCAGAAAGACTTTAATCTCAGTCTTTGCTCTTGTTCCGAATATCTTACCTTTGGGGGTACAGCCCCATCTGAAATTAATCCCTATATATCGTTCCCAACAGTCACCACTACATTTATCATCTCCTATTTTGGGCGGTTTTATTCTTACATTGGGGTTGAAACATAAATGACATCGTCTGTCTTTATACGTATTGGTGCATGGTGCTGCCCAATCTTGGTTGTTGAAAAGTGTTCTAATGATAATTGCCATTTTTATCTCCTTATATCAGATTACATTTATCTCTTTTCAAAAATTATACTCCCGCCTGTCAACTACCGATAATACCTACCAAATATACGCTAAATACTCTTGCTACTTGCTATTTCCTAGAGTACACTTAAAAGCAAATCTCAAGCGGGAGGTGTTAGTATGAAAGCGTTAGTTATTTACGATTCCCTTTACGGCAATACGGAGCAAATCGCTAAAGCCATGGTGGCGGCATTGGGGAAGGAAAGTAAGGCGGTTAGGGTGGGGCAGGTTAAAGCCGCCGACATTAAAGGCTATTCCTATATTATCATCGGGTCGCCCACGCAGGGCGGTCGAATGACTCCAGCCATACAATCTTTCTTAAATGGTCTAGCGGCGGATGACATGGTGGGGAAACGCTTTGCCGCTTTTGATACACGCCATACGAGCTTTGTCACCAAGTTCTTTGGATATGCCGCCCCCCGCATCGAGGCTATCATTAAAGAAAAACGCGGTAACTGCACGGCGCAGCCCCAGGGTTTTATCGTACAAGACAACAAGGGCCCCCTGGCGGAGGGTGAACTAGAGAGGGCGGCTACCTGGGCTAAAGCTATCGTGGCGGGGGTGCCGACCAATTTGATGCCGGGAGAATACAAGGTCAAGACAAAGGAGTAACCCAATACTCCTGTTACTCCTTGACTTAGTTTGCTGCCTTACACTATCCTTTAGTCAATGTTGATTAAAGGAGGCCGTATATGGCAGTAAATGCACCTAAAGGCTGGTACGATATCTCGGTGCCCTTAAAGCAGGGCATGATAATTCTACCCATAGACCCCCTGGCGCCTAAGATTTACCGTTATAGCGACGTGAACCTGGGGGCGAAAGTCACCATGACCATGCTGGAAATCATCTCGCATACAGGCACGCATATCGATGCCCCTCTCCACTTTATCCCCGGCGGGTCGACCATCTCCGATATGCCACTGGATGCAACGATAGGCCCGGCGCGCGTCATAGGCATCAAAGACCAGCAGCGCATCAGGGTAAGCGAGCTGGAAAAGCACAACATCAAAAAAGGCGAGCGCCTACTCTTTAAGACGCGCAATTCCCCTGCCAGCTACGAAGGTCCCAAATTCATGGAAGACTATGTATACTTCGAAAATGACGCCGCGGAATACCTGGCGGCTAAAGGCGTCAGGCTCGTCGGGTTGGACTTTATCACCATCGGCAACTTTAAAGATGAAACGAGCGTCAACAAGACCCACACGACCTTCCTCAATGCCGGCGTTTATATCCTGGAAGACTGCGCGCTGGGTGACGTTCCCCCTGGCGATTATGAACTGCTCTGTATGCCGCTGCCTGTTTATCACGGCGACGCCGCACCCTGCCGAGCCATTTTAAGACCGCTCTAGAGCCGGTAAAGCACGAATATCATCCCTAATATGAGACTTTTCTAACAGTTTCTTAATATTCTGCCACTTATAATATAAGTATGAGGGGGCGCCTAATAGTACGGGGTTAATCCACCCTTAAGTACGGGCTGGAAATATTGCACCCGCGCGAATCAAGGCTAATATAATCAAATAGAGGAACTAAGGTAACAAAAACTATCCTGCTGCGTTATATCTATTGAGGGTAGTTTTTTGTTAGCAAATTGTGAGATATGAAAACAGTTTTGAGAGATGATTGTATCTTTACCTTTGTAAAATTATTAACGAAGAAGACAGATGAAAAGATTGGCAATGTAGGTGCGATATGAACAATATACAAAGCAGAACCATAAAGATTGACGGACGGGACGTCCACTATTATACCGCGGGCGAAGGAGAGCCGCTGGTGGTGATTCACGGCGGCGCCGGCGATGCGCGCAGCTGGTGGCACAATATTGAAGAACTCTCCGAGCGATACAAAGTTTTTGCCCCAGACCTGCCGGGCTATGGCAGCAGTCAACCGCTGGAGGGCAAATATTACATACCTGAGTTATCCGATTTTATAGATAAGTTCGCCAAATTCTTAAGGCTAAAGAAATTTAACATCATCGGGCATTCACTGGGGGGCGGCATCGCGCTCAACTATGCCCTTAAATTCCCCGCCAAGATAAAGAAACTAGTGCTGGTAGACAGCCTAGCCCTGGGGCGGGAGGTAGCCTTCTGGCTGAGGTTAATCTCGCTACCGACGGTAATAAAAATACTTGGTTCTTTAGTAGGATATTCACTAAAGTTTATAGGCTGGCTCCTCAAGTACGTGAACCCATTTGAATTGGTCCTGCCGGT
>JBGOXC010000171.1:0-3574 GCA_041478935.1 Dehalococcoidia bacterium | reverse complement strand
TGGTAGCTGGATGTATCTTGCCTCTCCGGCCGATAGTCCTCTCGATTATTTTTGCCAGTTGGAGTGTGGTGGTTATAGGGCGCTCTTTGATAATACCCCGGGCAATGCGGTAGCTCTGGTTTTCTTCGCCGTAAGCCCGGATAATCTGGGCAAGTTTAGTTTCAGAGCTCGTATTAATAATATCAGCCGCGCTCATCTTCTGGCTCGGACTAAATCTCATATCCAGCGGGGCGTCATGCTGGAAGCTAAAACCGCGACCATCGCTACTTAACTGCAGCGATGAAAGACCCAGGTCAAGCAGAATGCCGTGCACCGGATAGAACTTGTATTTGACGCAAATAGATTGCAGGTTGACGAAGTTGTCATTCACGAGTAGGGTGGACCCTTTATAGTCCTGAAGCCGCTCTTTCGCGGCTTCCAGGGCGTTCGGGTCAGCATCAATACCAAGTAATTGGCCACCGGGTGAACTTTTCTCTAGAATTGCCGCGGCATGTCCCCCGCCGCCGAGCGTGCAATCCACATAACGACCGCCCGGCTCAATAGCCAGTGCTTTAAGCGATTCCTGTAAGAGAACCGGCTTATGGCTTGAGGTTGACCTATTGTTCATTGGACTCCAGGCTTTCTATAATTTGCCAGGCTTGCTCCTGGCTGGTTGCCTTTTCTTCCTCCCACAGCGTTTTGTTCCATAATTCTAGGTAGGTATTGACGCCGACCACTACGGCGTCGTCACTAATCTGGGCATGGTCACGGAGCGGCGCTGGGATAGCCACGCGCCCCTGCCCGTCGATAATCGTGCTGAAAGCAGTGGAAAATAGTACCCGGCTCAATCTTCTCATCTTGCTGCGTGATAGCGGGCTATTAGTGAGTGAAGTCGACAGCTTCTTCCATTCCGCCACCGTATAAGCAGTGATGCAGTTTTCAGCGCTGGAGGTCAGGACTATGCCATCCTTAAAGACATTCCGGAATTTAGGCGGGATAGGTAGCCTGCCTTTTTCATCAATTTTATAGTCAAACTCACCGTAAAACATACTTTTAACTACTTTTCACCCTATATTACCATAATTTACCACGATTTACCATTTTATAACACAATCATACCCATTTGTCAAGTCTTAACCCCCTTTTACTCGGTATTTGGATTGTACCTAAGTCATTCCTGGCAAGAAATAATTGAATTTGCGTAGAAAATGAGGTTTTTATTAGTGGGGTAAAGTGGGGAAAATAGGCTGATACTTTCGTCGTAAGCCCTATCTGTGGTAGAATATGATTTGTTTTGTGAAAACGGCGATGATGAACTTCGGTATTCTAACCATTAGCGATAAAGGCTCGCAGGGGCAGCGCCAGGATAAAAGTGGCGAGGCTATCCGCGACATCGTAACTTCTATCGGCGGCAAGGTTGTCAAGTATGAAATTATCCCGGACGAAAAGGACGTTATTGCCGCCGCTTTAAGAGATTGGGCGGATAGCGGCAAAATAGACGTTATACTGACCACCGGCGGGACGGGCTTAAGTAAGAGGGATGTTACCCCGGAAGCAACGCTGTCGGTAGTTGATAGGGAAGTGCCCGGCATCGCTGAAGCCATGAGGGCAAAATCGCTGGAAAAAACGCCGACGGCGATGTTAAGTCGGGCGGTAGCCGGTCAGCGCGGTCAATGCCTCATCATCAACCTGCCGGGCAGCACTAAAGCCGTGCGGGAGTGCATCGAAGTGATATTGCCGGCCCTACCGC
Source organism: Dehalococcoidia bacterium (assembly GCA_041478935.1). GTDB lineage: Bacteria > Chloroflexota > Dehalococcoidia > Dehalococcoidales > RBG-16-60-22 > RBG-13-51-18. The sequence goes on along the minus strand of JBGOXC010000171.1, from coordinate 1,845 downwards.
ACGTCGTGGAAATCATTAAGGGAGAAGTTACGGAGCATTCCCTGCAGGATGCTTGGATAAAATAAAAATGCGCATTGATATTTTAACGCTCTTCCCACAGATGTTCGAAGCCCCCTTCGGCTTCGGCATTTTTAAACGGGCGATTGATAACGGGCTGGTTGAAATTAACCCGGTGAATATACGCGACTATACCCATGATAAACACCACACCGCCGACGACTATCCTTACGGAGGAGGCGCCGGCATGGTTATGAAGCCGGAGCCTATCTTTGAGGCGGTGGAAGCCATCAAGGAAAAACTCGAAGACAAGGGTAAAGACCTGCCGGCCATTCTACTGACGCCCCAAGGTAGACTGTTTTCCCATAAAATTGCGCAGGAGCTGGCGCAGCACCCGCATATCGTCTTAATCTGCGGACACTATGAAGGTGTTGACGAACGCGTTGTCGAACACCTGGCGACTGATACCATCAGCATCGGCGATTATGTTTTGACTGGCGGTGAGTTACCCGCCATGGTGGTGGCGGATGCCGTACTGCGACTTGTGCCGGGCGTGCTTGGTTCCGAAGAATCGCCCCTGGATGATTCTCATGCCAGCGGTCTGCTAGAATATCCCCAGTATACTCGCCCCGCGGATTTCCGTGGCTGGCAGGTGCCGGAGATATTGCTTTCCGGTAATCATGCCCAGATTGCTAAGTGGCGGCGGGAACAGATTATCAAGCGGACGCTGGAAAAACGCCCCGAGCTGTTAGATAAAGCTGACCTCGGCTTGGAAGACAAACGCTTGGTAAAGCGTATGATGCATACAGATAATAAAGATTAATTATAAATTAGGGAGTCTTAACATGGATGTTTCAAATTTGCTTGAGGTTAAAAAGAAAAAAATGCCTGATATCCAGCCCGGCGATACAGTGCGAGTCAGCACCAAAATCGTTGAGGGTGATAAGGAAAGGATTCAGGTTTTCCAGGGCGTAGTCATTAAGATAAAGCGCGGCGGTCACGGCGCCAGTTATACGGTCAGGCATGTCGCCTTCGGTATCGGCGTGGAGCGCACCTTCCCTATGACCTCGCCGCTGGTGGAAAAAGTGGTCATCGTGCGGCAGGGCAAAGTGCGCCGTTCGCGTCTTTACTATCTGCGCAGCCTTAGCGGCAAGGAAGCCCGACGCAAGATTAAACGCGTGGAGAGAAAAGTCAGGGAACAGGTTGGCGATGAGTTGCTTCAGTCGGAACCCGAGGAAGAAATAGAACCTATCATGGATGAGGCGGCGGTTGCCGCGGCGGCAAAAGCAGAGGTAGAAAAGGCAGCCGAAGCTAAAGCTCCGGAAGCAGCCAAGGAAGAAAAGAAAGAAGAAGCGAAGAAATCTAAGGAAAAAGAGCCCGCCGCGGAGAAAAAAGAAAAAGCGGAAAAACCCGCCAAAGAAGATAAAAACGCCAAAGACGAGAAAAAAGAAGAACCTAAAACCTAGGTTTTTTAGATAATATTAAACAGCTGGGTCAATCCTGAATATCCTCTCTGGAGTCTGGGATGAGATACGCCGAGGTAAGTGTCAATTCGCCGGTAGCCCAGCGCCGGGCTTTTAGTTATACTGTCCCCGCCGGATTGGATGTCCGCGCCGGCCAGGCGGTGCTGGTGCCTTTCGGTGAAAAAATCCTCCAGGGTGTCGTTATGGAGCTCACTGCCGTTCCCGCCGTGGAAGATACCCGCGAAATCATTAGTATCATTGAACCCACCTCGCTTCTATCACCCCACCAAATTTCTCTCGCCCGCTGGATAAGCGAATATTACCTGGCGCCGCTTTTCAGCGCCGTGGCTCTGATGCTCCCGCCATCCTTCGAGCGTAAGGCGCT
>JBGOXC010000194.1:0-3190 GCA_041478935.1 Dehalococcoidia bacterium | reverse complement strand
TAGTCGCAGCCGTAGTTCGTACTCTTTTTACATTATGACCGGATAGCACGACGGCGGGTTCGTAAGCCGGATAAACTGGGTCCGGGATATATACCGTCCCCGGGGCAAATAGACGCACCATATTATGCAGCACCTCTTTATTCCAGCCAGTAACTGCGATATTTTTAGACTGCAATGCTACCCCGTGTTTTTCACGGTAATCTTCAATGATGGCCTCAACCAGCTCGGGGATGCCTCTCTCCGGGTGGGTATCGCAGGGATAACCAAGCGTGGAATTTTCCTCAAGCATAAATCGCGCCATGGCTTCTTTTAGGCTCTGTGGCGCCTCTTTATCGGGAATCCCAATCCTCGCGTTAATGACCTTAATGCCGTCTCTCTGCTCGGCCTCTCGAGAAATCTGTCCGACCTTGCGGAAGGGATAATCCGGAATTTGTGCCACCAAAGATGAAAATTTCATAAGGTGCTCCTCTTGATTGAAATTTTCCGATGTAACTGGCTATTGATTATCTTTTTGTGTTACTTCATCGATGAGCCGTAATATACGGTCGCCGTGCTCTATGGAGTTATCCCAGAGGAAGTGCAGTTCTGGAGTATAGCGGAGGTTTATTTTATTGGCTAGCGCCGTACGTAGAAAACCCGAGGCAGAATTTAATATCCCCAGGATTTTCTGTTCCTCTTGCTGCCCACCCATGGCGCTAATGAAGATTTTGGCGTATTTGAGGTCGGGTGAAGTGTCCACTTCCGTCACCGCGATAAATTCGTCCAGACGAGGGTCTCTAAGTTCATGCTGGATAAGCTCGCTGATTTCACGGCGTATGAGGGTATTAACACGTTTAATACGATGTGACATGACAAAAATCCACTTAACAGCTATTTACGGGATTTCTCCACTTTATAGAATTCCAGTACGTCGCCGACTTTAAAATCGTTAAAGTCCTTAACGCCCACGCCGCATTCGTAACCGGCCGCCACTTCCTTGGCATCATCTTTAAAGCGTTTCAGGCTAATCACTGTAGCATCAGTTAGTGTTTCCTTGCCCCGTTTCACTCTCACGGAAGCATTGCGGGTCACTTTACCCTCGGTGACTAGTACACCGGCTGCCTTTGTCCCCTTGCCGGCCGAAAATACCGCTCTAACGTCAGCTCGCCCCTCAATAACTTCGACGTATTTAGGTTCTAGTAGTCCTTTCAGCGCTTTATCCACGTCATCTATCAGTGTGTAGATTATTTTATAAAAACGTATATCGACTCCAGTAGTGGCAGCTAAACGACGTGCACCTTCTCCAGCGCTAACGTTAAAACCGATAATGAAACCGTTCGAAGCCGCTGCCAGCATTACGTCGCTTTCGCTAACATTGCCGGCAGCGCTGTGGATTATTCTTACCTTGATTTCCTCGGTTCCCAGTCTCTCCAGTGAGGTTCTGATGGGTTCGATGCTGCCCTGGACATCGGTCTTAAGAATAACGTTGAGCTCTTTGACCTTCCCCGCGCTAATTTGGTCGTAAAGGTTATCAAGATTGACTGTCTTCTTTTTGAGAGCTTCTTTTTCTAATTCGGTGCGTCGTCTGGCTAATATTGCCTGGGCGTGGCGTTCGTCGGTCGTGGCCGTCAGCGTGTCGCCTACCTGCGGCACCTCGTCCAGACCCAGTATTTCCACCGGCATGGACGGCTCCGCTTTCTTTATCCGCTTGCCCTTGTCGTTGAACATGGCTCTTACTCTGCCCCACGTCGTCCCCACGACCACGGTATCTTCCTCTTTTAGGGTACCGGACTGTATCAGTACTGTTGCTAGCGGCCCCATTGTTTTGTCCATTTCAGCTTCAATTACCACCCCGGCGGCTGGCAGGTTTGGGTTTGCTTTCAGCTCTTCCATTTCGGCGACCAGCAGTACGCTTTCCAGCAGTTCCTTGATGCCCTTCTTTTCTTTGGCGGAAACTTCCACGGCGACGATAGTGCCTCCATACTCTTCCACCACCAGTCCAGCCTCGGTAAGCTGTTGCTTTACCAGATTCGGGTTAGCGTTATCTTTATCTATCTTGTTAATCGCCACGACGATGGGCACATCCGCCGCTCGGGCGTGATTGATGGCTTCTTTAGTTTGCGGCATTACACCGTCATCCGCCGCTACTACCAGGATGGTCACATCGGTGATGTTGGCACCGTGGGCGCGCATGGCGGTAAACGCCTCATGACCTGGCGTATCTAAAAATGTGATTTTTTGACCGTCTATCGTTACTTGGTAGGCGCCGATGTGCTGAGTGATACCGCCAGCTTCGGAGTCTACGACATTGGTTTTTCTAATAGCATCCAGTAGCTTCGTCTTGCCGTGGTCCACATGCCCCATTACCGTCACCACCGGCGGTCGCGGCACTAGGTCGGCTGACTCTTTGCCGTATTTCCGCTTGCGCTGCTTGCCCTCTTCGGCGGCGCTGGCTAATAGCTGGTCTTTTATTGGTGTCAGGTGTGCCTTAAAGCCGAAGCTGGCAACGACCGACGCGGCTGTTTCGTAATCGATAACCTGGTTGATATTAGCCATGATGCCGTTGCGCATCAGTTGCTTGATAATATTGATGGCGTCGATTTTTAAGATGTCCGCCAGCTGCCGCACGCTTATCGAACGCGGCAGGTCGATAACCGGGGTTGTGTCCTGCGCAGGTTCTTTCGCGGGCTTTTCAGCCGCTGTTGGTGCGGTTTTTTTTGGTTTGCTGGCTCTAGCCACTAGTCAACTCCTTCAATGTTTCTCGCCCGGCCTTACCGAGTTGTTCGAGTTCGTTTTGGTTTATTTTCCCTTTCAAAGCGTGTTCCAACTGATTGCCTTTTAAAACCTTTTCCCAGCATGCCCAATCCCGACATAAATAAGCTCCCCGCCCCTCCTTTTTCCCCTTGGTGTCTATCTCTATCTCACCCGCTGGTGTGCGTACTAGCCGTACCATTTCCTTCTTGGCTTTAATTTGCCGGCAGGCAATGCACGTTCGCTGTGGCTTGGGCTTGCCGGTTATCGCACGGACGTTAGAGATATTCCTCATCCTCCTCTTGACTATAATCACGGCGACTCCTTTTCGCTCCTTTGCCGCCATCTTCGCTAGTATCTTTGATATGACTACCCTTCTTTTTATTCTTGGATTTAGCGGTTTTTTCCACTTCTTTAGACCGTCTGGGCGCCATGATATCCTCAGCGAAGCGTAACTTGG
>JBGOXC010000092.1:0-5602 GCA_041478935.1 Dehalococcoidia bacterium | reverse complement strand
GTACCACCTTTGGAGGTTACATCACGGCGTAACTCCGCGGGAGTTTTGGGGGATTTGTTCAATAGGTGAGCAGCGCCGAGTATCGTCTGCAAGACCAGCGTCTCGGCGTCCTGCCGTTTAAGCCCCAACCCTACCGCCCCTTCAATAAGCGACTCAGCGAACAGATAGACATAGGCCGGCCCGCTGCCGCTAACCGCCGTGACCATATCGATGTATTTTTCGTCGGCGAAGTAAATCTCTTTGCCCATGGCGCCGAGGATAGTGCGTGCCAATCTTTTTTGCACGGCGGTTACTTCCCGGGTAGCCGTCCAGCCGCTAATGCCGAGGCCGATTTGGGCGGGGGTGTTGGGCATAGAGCGTACGACTTTGCAATGCCCTCCACTCTGGGTGATGGCGCTGATTTTTACGCCGGCGGCGATAGATAGAATAAGCTGGTTGGGTTTAAACAATCCATTAAGGTCAGATAAGACTTCTTTAATATTTTGTGGCTTGACCGCCAACACCACCACATCCTTATCTTGAATGGCATCCTTATTATTCGCAGTTACGGCAACATGGTATTGCTTTTTAAGATACTGGCGGCGGGAATCGCTGATATCACTGACGGCGATATCCGCCGGGCGGCAAAGTTTTTTCTCCAGCAAAGCCGCGAGAATCGCCTCCCCCATATTACCCCCGCCGATAAAGGCTATTTTCACGTTATTATTTCACCACGATATTTATTAATTTGCCCGGCACGTAAATGACTTTAGCCACCGACTTGCCAGCCACAAAGGATTTGACTTTATCCAAACCCATCGCCAGATTCTTCGCTGCTTCTTCAGTAATGGATACGGGCGCGGTCAGCCTGTCGCGCAGCTTACCATTAACCTGAACAACCAAAGTAAACTCGTCGCTGGTGACAAGTTTTTCGTCCCACTTGGACCAGCCCTGGTTGTGGATGCTGTATTTATAGCCGGTTTTTTGCCAGAGTTCTTCGCTCATATGTGGCGCTGTCGGCGCTAAAAGCAACAGCAACGTCTTTATCGCTTCGTTCCATGCCTTAACGGACACACTGCCTGCTTCTTTAGCCTTGCCCAGGTAATTGGTCAGTTCCATCAGCGCCGCTATCATGGTGTTCAGGCGTATTTTGTCGAAGTCCTCGGTCACTTTCTTAATGGTCTGGTGAACCATACGCATTAAGTTTTCGTCGCCCGATGAACTAGATGATTTGTATGTCTCAACCACCAGGTTCCATAAGCGTTTCAGCCACCGGCTGATGCCGCTAATGCCGCTATCATCCCACTCACCACCCTGCTCCCAGGGCGCGATGAACATCATGTAGGCGCGCACGGTATCCACCCCCAACTCCGCCACGTACTCATCCGGGTTGACCACGTTGCCCCTAGATTTACTCATCTTGCGGCTGTCATGAATAATAATTCCCTGGTTGAAAAGCTTCAAGAACGGTTCCCTGAAATCAACTATTCCCATATCACAAATAGCTTTAATGAAGAAACGAGTATAAAGCAGGTGCATGACGGCGTGTTCCGCGCCGCCGGTATAAAAGTCCACCGGCAGCCATTGCTTCACCTTTACCGGAATAAAAGCGTGGTTTTTATCGTGCGGGCTGGTATAGCGCAACATATACCAGCAGGAACATACAAAGCCATCGAGAGTGTCCGTTTCACGTTTGGCAGGACCGCCGCATTTGGGGCATTTGGTGTTGACGAATTTTTCGTTGTATTTTAGCGGAGATTCGCCGGTGAGTTTAAAATCAGCTTCTTCCGGCAGTAAAACAGGCAGGTCTTTTTCCGGCACCGGCACAATGCCACATTTGGGGCAGTGAATCATAGGTATCGGCGCGCCCCAGTAGCGCTGGCGGGATATCAGCCAGTCGCGGATTTTGTAACTCACTGTGCGTTTGCCCCACCCCTTTTCCTCCAGGTATTCAGAGACGGCGATGATGCCGTCCGAGTTGCCGTTAAATTGCCCGGAGTGAATCATCTTGCCGTATTCCGCGTGGAACAGCATATCGCGGTAGAACCCGCAGTTGGTCATCATCTCAACTACGATGCGACATTTGCGCACATTAGGCTCTATCTCCTTGCAGCGCTTGAGAATCTCCTTTTCGTTCTCTATTGAATCCAGTGCTAACGTTTCTATTTTGCCGTTTTTATCAGCGAAGAAATAGAGCCAAACTGAACCACAAATATCGTTCCACTGATTCGGCTTGAGATATTTTTTCATCAACTCGATGTATTTTTTAATTTGTGCCTCGTTATGGAGGGTTACATATTGCCCGCCGATTTCCGGCCCGGGTACATATTCAAAGTCACCCTTTTTCAGCTCTTCCTCAAAACCTGCCTTCATCGTATTGGGGAAGGCGAAGCTCTTAGCGATGCCGTCCGTGCGGGCTATCACCGGAATGATGGGTATGCCGTACTTAATGGCAAAGGCAAAGTCGCGTTCATCGTGGGCAGGCACAGCCATCACGGCGCCGGTGCCATAGGTCAGAAGGACATAGTCGGCGATCCAGATAGGCACCTTCGTGCCGTTGAGATGGTTGACGCAGTAGGCGCCGGTAAAGACGCCGTCCTTTTCTTTTTCCGAGGAGAGTCGCTCAATTTCCGTCATACGGCGCGACTTATCAATATAAGCCTGCACCTCGGCTTTCCTCTCCGGCGCGGTGAGTTTTTCCACCAGCGGGTGCTCGGGCGCCAGCACCATGAAGGTAACGCCATAAACGGTATCCGGACGGGTGGTGAAAACTGTAATTTCTTTTTCTTTTACACCGGGGTGGTCGAGGGCAAAGGAAATTTCTGTCCCCTCGCTTCTACCAATCCAGTTGCGCTGCATTATTTTTATACGCTCCGGCCAATCAATGCCGTCGAAATTTAGAAGCTCATCGGCGTAGCGGGTGATGCGGAGGAGCCACTGCGCCAAGTCGCGCTTGATTACTTCCGCTTCGCAGCGCCAGCACCTGCCGTCTTCTACCTGTTCATTGGCGAGGACTACTTTGCAGTTGGGACACCAGTTGACCGGCGCTTTGCCATAATACGCCAGGTCTTTTTCATACAGTTTGAGGAAAAACCACTGCGTCCATTTATAATAATCCGGCAGGCAGGTAATGACCTCCCGGTCCCAATCGTAAATTGCCCCAATACTCTTAAGCTGGCGGCGCATGTTATCGATGTTTTGCATGGTCCATTTAAACGGGTGGGCGCCCCTTTGTATCGCAGCATTCTCCGCCGGTAGACCGAAAGCGTCAAAGCCCATAGGATGCAGCACATTAAAGCCCTGCATCCGCTTGTAGCGGGCAAGGACATCTGAAGGCGCCATGGCGTACCAGTGGCCGATATGCAGGTCGCCGGAGGTATAAGGGAACATCGTTAGGGCATACCATTTGGGCTTGGGGTTATCGTCCTTGACCTGGTAAAGTTTATCGTCCGCCCATTTTTGCTGCCACTTTTTTTCGATTGCCTGCGGCTCGTATTTATCTGGCATAAATGCACTCCATCCTAGACAGGCGCGTATAAAAATCGCCTTGAAGTAATTTTAACAGTAATATATACGTATGTAAATGGGAACTCTTGCGCTCACTGCGTTTTTAAAATAGAATAGAATAGCTAGGCCGGAGTGGCGGAATGGCAGACGCGGCGGTCTCAAAAACCGTTGAGGGGCAACTCTCGTGTCGGTTCGAATCCGACCTTCGGCACCAAATTGCCGCATGATAGCCGAAAGTGGTATAATCTGGCTAAATAAAGCGTAAGACACGGCTAAACCCGGCGTAACAAAAATGGAAAGGAAAGACGAGATATGTTTACGTTGAAATGCCCTGCCTGCGGCGCCGAAAGTAAGTTCTCTTTTGTGGATAACACTTACGAGGGTCCACGCCGGTGCTGGAAATGCCGTGGTACTTTTAAGTTGAAGATTGAGAATAATGTACTGATATACTGTAACCCGATACCCGAAGAAGAATTCACAAAAGTACAAGAGCTTTATGACTTAAGAAATAAGTATAAGAATCAGGAAACTTAACGTACTTTTTATTTCTTTTTACCGTAATCCTGCTCTTTTGCCCGCTGAGCCAGCGCTTCCTGCTTGGCTTTAAGTTCGATAATACGGAAGACTGTTTTAGCTTTCCCGGTTAGTACGAAGCTCTGCATGTTGCTCCTTTAATATCTTGCCTTGCTTTAATTTAGCCTCTATAAGCATAGCAACCGAACATTAACAAGAGCATAAAATGTATAAAGTGTAAATAATGGAATGCTTAATAATTCATAAAGAAGTATTAGGGAAATATAATGATTGGAGATGAGGGAGATTATTGGCAGTGGTTGTCTAGAAATTATACCTTTGTTATAATGCGTTTAATATGAAGAGTTTAAGAGAGTTCTTAAAGCGGCGTTTTTGGCCGCTGATGCTTATCATTCTAGGGCTGGTGCTGGCAATTGTGGCTATTCAGGTATTAACGGGGGTACCGGGCTTCACAACATTTTTCGTGGGGGCAGCCGTGCTAGTAACCGGTGTCCTAATTATCATTTTTTGACATTATGTCAATTACATAAACATTTAAATTACATTGCGGCAAATATACCCAAATGATATAATTTACGCGTAGTCTTTGGCGAGTTGTGTAGTGGTAGCACAGAGGACTTTGGATCCTTTAGCCCAGGTTCGAATCCTGGCTCGCCAGCCATCAACTATATCCACGAATCCAAAAGTTTATTTTAACTTTTCGCCCTATTTACCAGTCCGGGGGGCCTACCTGTGTCTGCTTCTCGTAGATAGGATTATAAACGAGAGTGCCCATTTTTTTCAGGAGTTCATGCAGCTCGGTATTCAGCGGCTGGTCAGGGCAGGCGCGTAATAATGCCTCGTTGCGGACAACTATACCGTCTTTAAACTCGGGATGGGTGATGATAAACAGGTCGTTATTCCTGATGCCCCGCACCACCCGTTCGCCGGTCTCTACCGGGTCCATAAAGACTTTCCGGAAGTCCGGCATAGGCGGTCGCGGCTGACCATCTTTAGGGGGAGGCGGCATTCTCGGCGGCCAGCTTTCTCCCTCGTTCCTTAAATGCTCGGGGCGGTTGGCAAAAGTAGATGGTCCCAGGTTGGTTACCGTCGGTCCCGGCACCAGCACCGATGCTCCGATATTCTTATCCTGAAGGTCAGTAGCGATACATTCCATCATGCCCGCTACGGCGTACTTGGTCGTGCAATAGATTATACAGCCACCCACAGCAAAAAGTCCTCCGTGGATGAAGTAGCTACGATATGTCCACCCTCGCCGTGCTTCATGATGCGGGGCAGGATGGTTACAAGACCGTTGATGACGCCACCCACATTCACACTCATGCTGAAGTCCCAGTCTTTATAGGTCATCATCCACGCCGGGCCGCCGGAAGCGACGCCAGCATTGTTAACCAGCACGTGAATTTTTTCAAAAACAGCTTCCGCTTCATCAGCAGCTTTAGCATAAGCGGCTCGGTCAGTGACGTCCAGTTTTATAGGATGGACAGGCAGCTTTTTTTCTTTAAAATACTCCATGGCTTCGTCCAGCGCATTTTGGCGTGAATCAGCGATAACGACCTTCATGCCGTACTTGGCACAGGCT
>JBGOXC010000179.1:0-3375 GCA_041478935.1 Dehalococcoidia bacterium | reverse complement strand
CGGCATTCAAGGTGACCTTTGACATCCAGAGCGTTGCCCTCGATATAACCGCGCGCAGTGATATTGCCACCAGTGGTGATGGCGCGTGACACAATTTCTGTCCTGGTGTTAGGTGCATTCAGGAATACTCTTGAGCCCACATCGATATTAGTCCCTTTGCCGGCCACTAGGATGCTGTTGTAGCGTACCGTGGCTTTTTCTCCCACACAGCGCGCCGTGGGGTACATTTGCAGGGTGTTGACCGGCTTCATCAACAGGTAGTTACTTAAAAACAGACCATCTTCTTCAATGATAGTGGTGGTGCGAGGTCGCACTGCCGTGGCAGGATTCCAGCTGTGTATCATGGTAAAAGTGACCTTGGCACCCTTCTTGACAAAGAATTCCGACACTCCTATGTGCAATCCCGGCTCTTCTCTGGTGGCTGTGGCACAACCGGTAATAATATGCAGCTCCGAGCCTTCCTCGGCAATAATGATATTGTGCACGTTTTGAACGGCTTTAGGCTTGGCGATATAAAGGCAAGCTTGTACCGGGTAAACGGTTTTTTGTCCTGGCAAAGCCCGAATGAAATAACCGTCATTATCATTCAGTTCCACGTTGGCGGTGTATTTATCAGCGTCCACCGCCACCGCTTTCCAAAGGTAATCTCCTACCCAGTCGTACTTCTCCAGGGCTTGACTTAAGGCCATTACCTCCACGCCATCTTGACGCGCGGAAAAATGTATCGGCGTATTGTTCATCTGCAAGTAGGTGCCCGAACGCTGGCTGGGGTCGTCCAACATGATACCGGCGCCCAGCATGATTTCTTTTGTGTGCGGAGACAGTTGCGATGGGTCTTTCTGGTAGGGAAGCTTCTCGTCCGGAGAGACATAATCATTTAAATTAACATCTTCGCCGTAAGTAGCCGGTTTATTCGCCGCAGCTTTGGCTTTATCTTTGATTTCTTTTGAAGTTTTAATGCTACTCATGTAATGGCAGCCTCCCCAGATAGCATTTGATACACTCGTTATAGCCTTTTTCCCGGATGGTCGCTAGCATCTCATGAGGGTCACCGATACAACCTATCGTGCCGTCGCACATAACGTAGCCGGTTCGCGCGTTCACGTAATCGAGGATATGCCCTGTATGCGTGATAATAAGCCCCATGCACTTACGTTCCGGTATCGGGCAGTTCTTTTCCAGCAGATCGTTCATCATTTCGCCGATAAGGGCAATATTGACTAAATCCACCCCTGATTCTGGCTCATCCAGCAGTGTTAGTTCTGGTTTCTGGGCCAGTAGCTGCATTAGTTCGGAACGTTTGATTTCACCGCCTGAAAACCCATAGTTTATGTCCCTTTCTAGGAAATCTTGCAGGTCAGCTCTGGTAGCTAATTTGATAATTTCTTCACCGTCGCCATGCCCCTTAAGACAAGCCGCGACCATGTCACGGGTTTTAACGCCCCGGACTACCGGCGGCCGTTGGAAAGACATGCCGATACCCATACGTGCCCGTTCATCAACGGATAAATTAGTAATATCTTTATTCTTGAAGCTGATACTTCCCTTGGTTACTTTATATTTTGGAAAGCCCATGATAGCCATCAGTAAGGTACTTTTGCCCGCGCCATTAGGTCCAAAAAGCACGTGCGTCTCGCCGGTTTTAATAGTCATGTTTATATCATGGATAATCTCTTTCTCCTCCACTGCCACTGAAAGGTCTTTGATTTTTAGCATATTGCACACTCCAGATAAAAGAGTATTATTTAACCACCGTCAACAGAAGTATGTTCTGTTTTAACGTACCACTGCGCCGGGTCCTGGAGAAACTCGTAATAATCCTGCAGCACCCGGTAGTGTTCACTTTCCTGCATAGATATATCTTCGTAAAGTTGCTTTTCGGCTGTGTAGTCAGTTTTAGCGCTGTGTTCTTTATAAAAGTCATAGGTTTTGTTCTCTAAGTCCATCGCTATCTTTATGGCCTCTAATTCTGCAGTAATAGGCTTAGGATTTTTTACTATATTTTCCAGCGCTTCGGCAAATATCGTTCTTAATCCCCGACCTCCATCGCCCACATATTTTACGTCCGGCCAGCCCTTTTTTCCTTTTATAGCATTAAAGATATTTTGAAATACCACGCGGTGGGCGTCCTCTTCGGTTGCGAGTTTCTTTAACAGCTGTTTTCCCAGCATATTTTTACTAGCCTGGCTGGCTTTTTGGTAAAATTTCTTGCCATCTATTTCCATCTTGAGGGCAGTTTGGAGGGCTTTTAAGGTTATATCCTGTTCACTAGACATGTTTAGCCTCGCGAATGAAACATTACCTTGACCGTTCTTTTACTAGCAGTATAACATATACCGTGTTTTGGTAACCCATTTTCTTTACTGCAATAAGTCTTTCTTAATTTGTTCAAACTGTTGTTTAGTTATTTCGCCTCTGGCATAGCGTTCTTTAGCGACATCCAGCGGGTTTTCTTTGATGCTGGAATCATGCCGTGTCCATCGCCTGATAGCCCAGATTGCAAAGGTTATCAAACCGCCCCAGAACAAGACCATTAATATAACTCCAAAAACCATCCACCACCCCATTCCTTCATGCATGTACCACATAGAATGCCTCCTTTTGTTTTTCTTTACCTTAATATTAACGGGTTCCTGTAAAGATTCCTGTGATAAACATCACATACAATCCATTTTTTCTTATATACAATCAAATCAAAAGATTGTTAAGGAGGTTTGCATGAAACTGATTAAATATCTGGGTATCGGTATAATGGTTTTAGGATTGGCATCTATCGTCATCGGCGGCGTATTTGTCACCGAGGGCATTATGAAAAACAATCTTATCGTCGATAGGATGAACATAGAAAAGGTCTCTTTGAATGTCGACCCCAGCCATCCGGACATTTTTACGCCCATTAACAATGCCGAAGATGCCCAGAAAGCCGCGGATACCATCGCCTCACACCGGCGTGAGATAGCACCTACCTATCAGGACTTACTGGCTCAAGGCACTGGCAGGTTTGACCCCTCTAACCCAACCGACCTGGTTTATGCCCAGGCGATGAACCTGGAAAACTACCTATATATGGCGGTCACGGCCTTCGGACTTATCCAGGTGACCATAGCTAACGGTGTTTTCATGGTAATCGTGGGGCTAGCTATCGGTGGTACTGGCTTTGCGCTTTATCGCATCAACCGTATAAAAACATAGTCGAGAAAGCTATATCTCCCTCTATCTACTTCTTAAAATGGGGGGATATAGTCATTTTCTATGATATACTTGAGAAAATAATCCATCTAAGGAGAGTGTTTTATGGCACGAAAGGTGAGCCTTAGCATTAACGGTAAGCCAATTGAGTTAAACCCATTTGTCGAGGGATATGTTTTTCACGTT
>JBGOXC010000071.1:0-6237 GCA_041478935.1 Dehalococcoidia bacterium | reverse complement strand
TGTTGCCATAGCCGGCGCTTAAATTTTTAACTTCTAACATGGGCCTCTCCAAGGTATACCTCGATAACCTTCTTACTGCTAGCTATTTCTTTTGGCGTTCCTTCAGCGATTTTCTTGCCGTAATCCAGCACAATAATCCGGTCGCAGATTCCCATGATTGCTTTCATTACATGCTCAACAATGACAACGGTAATACCTTTTTTCTGTATCTTCTTTACCAGTTCCATCGCTTCAGCAAGCTCAGTCTGGTTAAGACCAGCCATAATCTCATCCAGCAATAAAAGCTCTGGCTGGGTAGCCAGGGCTCTGGCTACTTCAATCCTTTTTTGATGTACCAGTGTCAGGTCTCTGGCAGGTGTATGGGCAACGTCCGATAGTCCAACGAATTCCATCAGTTCTTCAGCTGTAGTGGTGGCATCCTTCTTCAATCGCTTTTGCGCGCCAAAAAGCGAACCTATCCGAACATTCTCAATCACGGGTAAACTACCAAAGACTTTTACGGTTTGAAAAGTCCTGGCAATACCCAGACGACAGATTTTATAAGGCGCCAACCCATTAATCTTCTTACCCTTAAACAGTATCTCGCCGGGCTTGGGCTGTAACGCCCCCGATATTATGTTAAACAGGGTCGTCTTGCCGGCACCGTTAGGACCTATCAGTCCAACTACCTCACCCTTATCGACGTAAAAATCGACTTCAGATACCGCGGCGAGGCCGCCGAAATAAATACTGACCCCTTTACCCTCTAGTAGGTGCACTTTTCGCTCCCTTAATTCGTTTCCAAAGATTCTGGATTAATCCCATCAATCCATTTGGCAAGTACATGATAGTGGCGACCAGGATTGCGCCGAAGATGAGCATATAGTAGTTCTTCAGGCTGCCCGTCTGTAATATTTCCTGGATGTATGTAAAGATAACCGCGCCGATAGCCGGGCCCCAGATATTCCCCATCCCGCCGAAAATAGCCATCAGAGCCGGGCTAAAAGATATCATTGGGTTAAACGCTGTGCCCGCGTCGACATAGGTAGTTTTTGTCGCCGTAATAACGCCGACCGCGCCCATAAATGCCGCGCTAATGGCAAAGACGAGTATCTTTACCATTGTGACATTTACGCCGGTATGTGTTGCCGCTTCCTCATTCTCACCAATGCTTTGTAATGCTAGTCCGTATTTCGACTTTCTTATTAAATATGCAACAAGTAGAGTAATAACGCATATACCCAGCAAGTAATAAAATACAGCCTCGTTGCTTTCCAGAGCCACAAGACGACCGCGTTGCCCTATGATAGAAGTTTCTACATAATTAATAACTTGATACATCAGCAATACTAGGCCGAAGGTAAACATAGCAAAGTAAATGCCCCTTAGTCTTAGCGTTATCGCGCCGACGATAAAAGCGAGGATGAAACTGACTGCAGCGCCGATAATAACAATGACAATCAACGGTAGAATGGTTCCAGTAGCAGGATAAAATAAAGCAGCGGCATAAATGCCAATCCCATAAAATGCGGCTGTCGCCAGAGAAATGTAGCCAGTAGTCCCAGAGAACATTACCCAGCTAACGGTAAGAATAATATATACCACGAATTGGGAAAACAACGTAACACCATAATCCCAGCCGTAATTCGGCAATAAGATTAGCGCAATTAGGATTACCAGAGGTATCCCGGCGTTAATACCAAGCTGCTTCCAGTTTATCTTACTTAAATTCATCTCTCTATCTTCCCATAATGCCTTTTGGTCGTACCAGCAGCAAAATAATAAATATGATATAGTAAGCAGCCACGGATAAGCCTGGCTGCCAGTAAGCAACACCGGTACCAATAATACCCAGAATAAAACCGCCGATAAAACTGCCGGGGATGCTGCCCAAACCGCCCAATGTGATAACAACGGTGGCTATGACGGTATATCCCAGACCCATGGTTGTGTATATCGGATAACATATGCTGATAAGTGACCCGGCGATAGCCGCCATGGCAGCGCCGAAACCGAAGCACAGCGCCAGCATATAATTAATATCGACTCCCATCAGACCAGCGGTGGCTTGGTCTTGGGCAGCTGCTCGGATAGCCTTGCCGGCGCGAGTGTTGGCCAGGAATAAATAAAATAAAACACCGATTACAATCGCAAATGCTGCAGCTACTATCCGGTTTACATGGAAATCTGAAGGGCCGATACTAATAGTAGTGTTCAAGTAGGAGTAGCTTTGCGGTGTTGAACCCCAGATTAGCACTGCAATATTTTGCACGATAAAATAAAGCCCGAAGGCGGCTAGCATGCCATTGCTTTCAAAAACGCCCGGGTTTGGTGACCTTACCCTGATGCCTGTAAAAACGGTACGGTAAAGGATAAAGCCAACAATAAACATAATCGGCGCAACAACGAGGATAGGAATCAGCGGATTGATGCCAAGGCTCTGCAGCCAGTAAGTAATAAAGGCGCCGAACATCAAAAACTCACCATGAGCTATGTTAAATACTTTGGCGACGCCGTATTGGAGGCTAAGCCCCATAGAAACCAGCGAATAAATACCGCCGATTAATAACCCGCCAATAAAGATATTTAAAAATAGTTCCATTATTCTAATACAAAAGTATCCGCAATATTATGCACTAATTTTTCTTGTTACACCAGCAGGCTACCTGAAGGTCATATTCGGTATCTTTAGAGGATACCAGCGATACTAATCGCGGTATGACCTCCAGACAGCCTGCAAATTGTATGTTCTGTTAACTAATACTTATTTTTTTTAGCCTTAGCTTACCGGCCACGGTGGCTTGGGATAAACGAACGCGGCAGTATTGTTGGTGTCATTATCAATGACTTCAAAGACACCGCTCTGCCACTGGCCGATTTGACCTAAGTAGCATGCCTGCGGCAATAGGCCGCCGCCCGCGGTTCCCTGAATATCCCAATACGTGTCTCCTAATAGTGTTTGGAAGTGGGTGGTCCTGTAAACTTCCAGGATTGCGTCGGTATCAAGGGTTCCAGCCTTCTCGATTGCCTGTTTTAAGTATTCGAGAGTGGCTTCGTATACATCTGCGCCCCACCAGTCCATCAAAGCTGCTTCATTACCGAAAGCTCCTATAGCGGCATCCCGGGTGATAGCAAGCAGTTTAGCAGCAAACGTAGCAGCCGCTGGGGAACTCTTGCTATTCCACGCGCCTTCACCACAAACGCCTTCTAGAGCTGCGCCAAACACGACATTGAAAAACCCAAAGTTGCAGCCTGGACCGATGAGGATACACTTCGGATTAAAGTCAAGTGCCATGGCTGTCTGCATGAAGAGTATATTCTGGTTCGGATAGGCAAACATGCAGAATACATCAGCATTCAGGTCCTTGGCTTCGTTGATTATTGGGTCCATATCAGAAATGGTTATCGGGATGCTCTTGGCTTCCACGACGGTGATGCCGTTTAAACCACACTCACTCTGCATGGTAAGGTTGTATTCAGAGCCGTGGAGGTCGTTCATGAAACAGATATAAACCGTTGTGGCACCCTTCGCCTTTATAAGGTCAACAAACATGGGTATCTGGTAGTGGTCGGAGTAGTTTAAAACCGCGAAGACGTAAGGCATAGTTTTCAGTTGCGGTTCCAAAGTGGTTGCGCCGCCTTCACCGCAGAGCATGATTGTCTTATATTTGTTGGCGATAGGCGCCGCAGCGAAGAGCATGGCCGTGCCGGTGGGCCCAAAGAGGAAGTTCACATGATCCTGCGTGCACAGCTTTTCGATATTTCTAACACAAACGGCGGTGTCGCTGGCATCATCATACTCAATCAGTCTTACCTGGAGTTTCTTGCCGCCAACATCGATGCCGCCGGCTGCATTAACTTCTGCTATCCACGCCTTATAGAGAGGAGCGTAGCCGTACGCTTGGAACCCAGCCTGCGGGCCGGTGATATCGCGGGAAGCACCAATTACGATTTCGGTTGCTTCTGTTCCAGCTTTGCCGCAGCCGACTAAGGTAAATGATGTAGCGATAAGGACTAAACAAAGGGCCAGTGGTACTGTAATTTTAAGAACTTTTTTCCACATTATGTGTCTCTCCTTTTATAAAATAATTTAAGCCATAATTTTACTTCGTTCTTCACATATACGCACCTCCCTTTGTATGATGTATTTTCAATATTTTAATAGGCAATTTAACATAGCCTAGCATAACAGCTAATAAAATGCAACACAAAATACCACATTTTATGCTGATAAATTCAAACATTCCTTTTTTCCAAATATTTTTACTAAAAATAATAAGGGTAACGCTATTTTAATACCTATAATTCGTTCTTGTCAAATATCTGGATTTTAACATTTTTTATCTAAAAATCTAGCCTTTTTTCTAGCGTTAAATTGCTATCTTTCCCTCCGTACTACGCTCCAGATAATTATAGTTCTATGCCAAGGTTGTTTAAAAATCCTTAAACCGCATCGGCCAGATACCCTCAACACAAATGCTCCAGTTAAAAAAATATCTTATATTGTCTTTAGTGGGGAAGGGGGGACTCGAACCCCCACGCATTGCTGCACTGGATCCTAAGTCCAGCCCGTCTGCCAATTCCGGCACTCCCCCAACTACTCTCCCGTACTATATCATTTTGTACGGGTGGTCTCAAGTAGATACAGTGATATTATTTCGCTTTTAGCCATTGACAAATCCTTTAATCATTGCTATTATACCTAGAGTATCTATGTATAATAGTTTTCCAGGTATTTAACTGGCCGGGGCAGCCTTACGAGTTAAAACACCAAAATTACAGGAGGTCTAAATGAAATTATTAAGTCTGGCAGTTTGCTCACTGGGTGTTATGTATCTTCTGGGCGCATTCATCAGCGGTTCCTGGGTACAAATCGTTTTCGGCGCTGTCGCCGCCGTCCTGGCATTGTGCGCCGCTGCTACATCCAAATAATCCCAACTAATGGAGTAATCCTTAAAAATGGCTGCCCCGGTAATTCACTATTTAACACTTGAAAATAATACTCTTCTTTGATAGTATTGACATACATAGGTGTCTAAGTAATAACCGTACTAGAGGTGATTGATATGGAACAGAAACGCGACCTGTTTAAAGGTAGTTCTAACTCCCTCCTGCTTAGTCTACTGGAGCGGCAGTCAATGTACGGCTACCAGATCGTAAAAGAGCTCGATTTGAGGAGCCAGGGGTATTTTCAATTCAAAGAGGGCACGCTTTACCCCGCCCTCCACCGCTTGGAAAAGTCCGGGTTAATCGCCGGGAAATGGGAAATGCTGCCCAATGGACGACAAAGACGATATTACTTGATTACCGCCAAAGGGCAAGCCAAACTGGCTGAAGAAAAAATCCGCTGGCTGGATTTCTTCACGGCGGTTAAACTAATCCTCCAACCCGAGACTAAAGGAATATAAAAGGGTTGTAGTGATGACGCTGAATTTAACTCAATATCTAGAGAATATCAGGTCCGATGCCAGGCTCGAGCAATCCGACGAAACCGAAATCATGAGCGAGCTGGAAGCGCATATCGAAGATAAGCTCCAGGAGCTTACCGATGCCGGGATGACTAAGGAAGAAGCTGTTAAGACGTGCCTTAGTCAGATGGGCAGCACCAAATCAATTGCCCGGCGGATATACGAGACTTACAGTCAGGGCAGTTGGAAGCAGGTTTTATTAGCCTCAATGCCCCATTTCCTTTTCGGATTACTGTTCGTACTTAACTGGTGGCACCATCCCGCCTGGTTATCGCTGGCGTTGGTCGCCGTCGTAGCCACAACATTCTACGGTTGGTCTCATGGTAAACCCTCCTGGGTTTTCCCTTGGATGGGCTACACTTTGGTGCCGGTAATCATCGGCGGCTTGATGTTACTTTACCTTCCTAGGGGATGGTCATTCCTGGCGGTGCTGGCCTATATACCGCTGGCGCTCTGGTGGCTCTTTCGCATTATAATCACCACTATAAAAAGGGATTGGCTCTTTAGCTCACTAATGCTGCTGCCAATGCCGATCATTATCGGCTGGTATCTGGCAATCTCACCGTACGGCGAGTTATCTGAAGAAAGTTTGCAGCAGCTTTATTATTTCGCCCCATGGATAGGCTTGAGTTTCATGGGGCTGGCGTTAACTATCGCCGTTTTTATCCGCCTACGCCAGCGCTGGTTAAGAATTACACTGCTGGCTGCATCCGGCCTGATAACATTAAGTTTAATTGTTTATCACTCTACTGGCTACGTAAATAATCTTGCCTTCCTTGGTCTTTTGGTG
>JBGOXC010000149.1:0-4090 GCA_041478935.1 Dehalococcoidia bacterium | reverse complement strand
TACTGATATCAGGTAGCTTAAGCGGGCAGTACCACCAACAGTTTCCAGCTTACCCTGACGGGAAAGCTCCTGTGCCAGCGTTACGTTATTGATAGCTTCATCACGCTGGTACAGAGCCATAGCCGCCTCAAAGAGCATCCGGTTCTGCTCGAAATAGAAATCGGATGGCTGGAGAAAATCGGCAATCTGGAAAATAGAGGTGCCGTCAATCAGCAGGGAGCCGATAACCGCTTCTTCGGCATCATTATCGTTAGGCGGGAGCTTGACATCGTTCACGCGGAATTACTCCTTATTTTTCTGCTGTTTCTTCCGTTTTCTTACTTTTTGATTTAGGTTTCTTTTCTTTTTTCGCTTCCGGAGCAGGCTTTTCCGGTTCTGGTTTTTCCTCTTTTACCGCTTCTTCGGCTTTAGCTTTCTTTGCTTTAGCCGGTTTTTCGGCAGCGGGTTTTTCTTCTTTAACCTCTCTCGGCGGCTTTTCCTTCTTAGGTTTTTTCTCCTTCTTGGCTGCTGCCGGGGCTTCAGCTTTCGGCGCTCTAACAGGCACCGGAGCACCTTCAGCCTCGGACATGACAGTTACTACGATAACTGCGGCGATTTCATGAGTAAACCTGACGGTCACGTCATATACACCGACCTGGCGAATCGGCTCAACGAGTTCAATCCGTTTCTTATCAATTTCACGGTCGATGACCTTGCTTAATGATTCGGCGATATCAGCGACGGTGACCGAGCCATAAAGCTTTTCTTTTTCACCGACCTTGGCTTTAAGCGTGATAGCCACACCCTCGATTTTCTTGGCCAGCTCGGTCATTTCCGCTTCTTCGATGGTACGCTGCTTAACGATTTTCTTGAGGTGCACCTCAAGGGCACCAGCGGCCGAAGAATTCGCCAATATAGCCAGCTTACGCGGGAAGAGGTAGTTGCGGGCATAACCATTGGCGACATCTTTGGTTTGACCGACCTTGGCAACTCTGGGGACATCTTCAATAAAAATAACCTTCACAATACTCTCCTTTTTTGGTGACAAATTATTATCTAACTAACCAAGGGGAAACGTCAATGCCCATTTAGATATAAAACGGAGAAAATGTAAAAAAATTTTTATCCGCTAAGAAATTTTCCGGCATTAATAGCAGCCACAGCACCATCACCGGCAGCGCCGACGACCTGCCGGATGGAGCCGCTGCGGATATCACCAGCAGCGAAAATACCTGGGACGCTGGTTTCCAGTCTATCATTGGTGACGATAGCACCGACGGCATCCAGAGTTAAAAGCCCTTTAAGATAGCCGGTAGCTGGCTGCGACCCGACGGCAACAAACACACCGGAAACTTCAAGGGTGGACTCTTTATTCGTTACAACATCGCGGAGTTTTATTTTATTAACTAATTTATCGCCTAGTATTTCTAAAACAACCGTATCCCAGAGAATCTGGATTCTTTTATCTGCCATTAGCTTTTCCTGCATGATTTTAGTGGCACGCAGCTCGTGGCGGCGATGGATAAGGATCACTTTAGAAGCGAATTTGGTAAGCTCCAAGGCTTCAGTTACGGCGGCATTGCCGCCGCCGATGACGACAACCGATTTATCGCGGAAGAAAGCGCCATCGCAGGTGGCACAGTAAGAGACACCCTTGCCGGTAAACTCCACCTCGCCGGGGACACCTAATTTCTGCCGTTCCGCACCACCAGCGATGATGGTTGCCTTTGTAATAAAGTCGCCCTGAGGGGTTTTGACCACTTTTTGTTTGCCATTTAGCTCGATACCGATGACTTCGTCATAAAGCGTTTCTAATCCAAATTTCTCCGCCTGCCGATGCATCGCCTGCGTCAGTTCGACGCCGCTGATGCCATTGGTATAGCCAGGGTAGTTCTCCACCATGCCGGCATTAATTATCTGGCCACCGACCGCTGCTTTTTCGATAAGGAGGGAGGACAAGCGTGCACGAGCGGTGTAGATGCCGGCACTTAAGCCGGCGGGGCCACCGCCGATGATGATAACGTCGTACTTTTTAGGCGATTCACTCATCTTTGTTTTATCCAGCTAAAGCTGTATCGATATTCTTCTTGAGTTCCGGCTTGGGGCGAAAGCCGACGAGATTGGAAACGGGCTGGCCATTTTTAAAAATAATCAGTGTGGGTATACTCATCACGCCAAACCGATTGGCGATCTTGGGGTTATCATCGACATTAAGTTTCATAAAAGAGACCTTGCCTTCGTACTCATTAGCTAATTCATCAACAATTGGAGCTACCATGCGGCAGGGTCCACACCAGGGCGCCCAGAAATCGACCAGGACAGGCATTTTTGTTTTTAAAACCATTTCATCAAATTTAGCTTCATTCACTTCCACTGGTTTGCTCATACTTCTCCTCTTTTACTTTTTCTATTATGCCACGCTCGATAGTTTCTTTAGCCAAAACGATAGCATTTTTAACAGCCCTGGCCTTGCTGCGGCCGTGGGCAATAATGACAGTGCCATTGACACCGAGGAGACAGGCGCCGCCATATTCACTAAAATCCAGTTTCTTCGTCCAAGCACCCAGTCCGATATCGCGGAGAAGCTCACGCGTTCTTAAACGGGAAACGCTGGAAAAGACATGACCGAGCTCCTGTATCGAGTTTAAGAAATTATCATTAAATCCTTCAATAGTCTTAAGGACGATATTGCCGGTAAAACCGTCCGTTACAATGACATCGGCGGTTTTACGTGAGATATCATGCCCTTCAATATTGCCGATAAAGCTGATATCCTTAGCTCCTTTTAAAAGGTCATAGGCTTCCTGGGCCAAACGATTCCCTTTACCCTTTTCGATGCCATTACTTAAAAGGCCAACCCGCGGGAAAGGAATATTAAGAATATACTTACTGTAAATACTGCCCAGGCGGGCGAACTCCAGCAGGTGTTCCGGACGGCAGTCAACATTAGCACCGGCATCCACCAGCAAACCGGGTTTCGACACCAGAGTGTCCAGGAAAGCGCCGATGGCTGGGCGGCCGACACCATTAGCTTTGCCCAGGGTGAGTAACGATTTAGCGACGACGGCGCCGGTATTGCCGGCGGAAACAAAAGCCGAGGCATTGCCGCTTTTCAGCAGATTGATGCCGATGACGATTGATGAGTTGGGTTTGTTTTGTAGCGCCCTGACAGGATGCTCGTCAAAATCAATGACCTCGGTGGCGTCGACGATGGTGATGCGGGATTTTATCGGGGATTTCTCCAGCAGCTTGCGGAGCACGTTTTTCCTGCCGACCAGGACGACCTCCACACCATATTCCTGAACAGCTTTAATCGCCCCTTTAACCATTTCATGCGGGGCATAATCGCCACCGGCGGCATCAAGCGCAATTTTAGGGGTTTTCAATTGTTCTCCCTTTTCGCGGGGGCAACAGTTTCCCATATATCGCACTGGCCTCCCCAGGAAGCAACTACATCACCCTCCTGTGAAATCCTGATAATCTCACAGGAGGTGGGACAGGAGCGACACTCGAAGGAAGAGGTATCATAAACCACCTCGCTGATATCAAAGCCGCGGAAGCGGCAGGTACTCGGTGTTTGCGTAGCGGCTTCATGAGCGAGCAGAGCGGCGCCTATAGCGCCCATGACCTCATGGTGGGAAGGGACGATTATTTCCATTTTAAGCTCTTCCTGTAATGCCCGAATAATCCCCTGGTTAAAGGCAACCCCGCCCTGAAACACAACTGGGGGTTGGATATCCTTGCCGGAGGCGACATCGCTTAAGTAATTGTGCACCAGGGTACGACATAAGCCGTAAATAATATCATCGACATTATGACCCATCTGTTGTCTATGAACCATGTCAGACTCAACGAAAACCGTGCAGCGACCGGAGATATGAACGTTATCCTTGCCCACTAAAGCACGGCGGGAGAACTCCTCAATACTCATGCGCAGCCGCCCAGCCTGATGGTCGAGGAAGCTACCGGTGCCGGCAGCGCAAACGGTGTTCATGGCAAAATCCGCAACCATGCCGTCGCGGATGAGAATCAGCTTGCTATCCTGTCCGCCGATTTCAATGACCGTGCGAACATCTGGAAAATAGCGCATGGCTGCCACCGCCTGACATGT
>JBGOXC010000150.1:0-4071 GCA_041478935.1 Dehalococcoidia bacterium | reverse complement strand
TTTCCAGACAATCGGTTCAATCTTTTTCGCCGCCATTATACCTTTGATAGTTGGATAACGTGGTTGCCCAATTTCGTTACTCACGGTCACCACCGCCGGCAGTGGCGACTCGATAACGTCATAACCGGATGAATTGACTCTTTCCACCTTTATTTTACCATCGTTCGGTTCTATCTTGCGCGCCAGGATAACGCATGGGAGACCAAGTATTTCAGCGATAGCGGGACCTGTTTGCCCAGCGTTAGTATCCGATGCCTCTCTGCCGCATAAAATCAGGTCGAAATTCCCCTTTTTCTTGATAGCCAGCGCCAAGAAATAAGCTGTCGACCAGCTATCAACTTGGGAAAAGATCTCATCTTCCAGCAGGATAAGCTCATCGGCGCCCATCGCTATCGGCTTCTTGACCACCTCACGCAGCAAGTTCACGCCCAGGGTCATCACGGTTATCCTGCCCCCTTTAGCCTCTTTGAGTTTTAATGCTGCTTCTACCGCATATTCCCCATAAGGGTCGATAACGGGTGCTGCGCCCTTCATTTCGGCTTTATTATTAGCCGCATCGATTTTAAAACTCACTGGCGGCGCTTCGGGATCAATAACCTGTTTCACACAAACGATAATATTCATGTTTTATCCTCGAAAAAAACTCGCAGGAATTTAACCATAATTTATCATTGTGTCGAACGCTATGTCAAACGTAAACTTACCACTCGGTCAATCTCTGCCAAGTCTTTTTTAACCTCAATTAAACCTGTAGGATAATATCTATGTAGAATAGCCTTAACGTCCTTCGCCTGCCTCAGTCCTATTTCTAGAAGTAGACTCCCTTTATCATTTAGTTTGTTGCCTGCCTGACGGCACAATTCTTCTATTTTATCCAGTCCCCTCTCCCCACCGCTCAGTGCTACTTGTGGCTCAAAGCTTAATGGACCTTTTACAGGTATATCCGCGTCTCTTACATACGGCATATTGGAGACGATAAGGTCGACTGACTCTGGTAATGGCGTTAACATATTTCCATGTAAAACCGTTATTCTGTCCTTTACGCCGTGTTTTTCACAATTTTGTTTAGCTACTTTTAGCGTTTTGGTTGAAATATCGGTGGCGTAAATCTTTACTTCTGGCAAATTTACCGCCAGGCTGATGGCAATCGCCCCACACCCCGTGCCTACATCCGCAACTTTAGGATATTGATACTCGCGGCACAGTTTTAAAGCTTGCTCTACCAACAACTCGGTTTCAGGGCGGGGTATCAAAACGTGCTGGTTGACTATAAAATCTATCCCGTAGAACTCTTTTATACCGATGATATAAGCGGATGGTTCGCCTTTGACACGTCGTACAACCAGCTTTAATAGTCTTTTAACGTCAGATGGTTTTATATCACTATCAATTTCAGTATATAGTTGGGCACGGCTTATCTCTAGAACGTGTCTCAATAGAATCTCGCCTTCTAGCGCGGCGTCTTCAATCCGATTTTCCGTGAGGATTTTGCGTGCTGTGGCAAGCGCGTCGCTGCGGTTCACACCTGCTGTTCCTCAAGCTGCTTTTCGTGTTCAGCCGTCGCCAGAGCATTAATCAGCCCGTCCAGGTCTCCATCCATCACTCGTGGCAGGTTATGCAATGTGAGATTTATACGATGGTCGGAAATACGGTCCTGCGGGTAGTTATAGGTACGAATCTTTTCGGCACGCTCACCGGTACCCACTTGCGAACGCCGCTGCGAGCTGATAGCTTCTTCCTGCTTACACCGCTCGATATCCAGCAGGCGAGTGCGTAAAACAGAAAGTGCCTTGACTTTATTCTGCAGCTGCGATCGTTCGTCCTGGCAGACGACAACCATTCCGGTAGGCAGGTATGTGATACGTACCGCAGAGGCAACCTTGTTCACGTTCTGGCCGCCGGCGCCGCCGCTGTGGAAGATATCTATCCTCAAATCTTCGGGATTGATGTCTATATCTACCTCTTCTGCCTTAGGGAGTACCGCCACCGTCGCCGTGGAGGTGTGAATCCTGCCGGAGGCTTCTGTCACTGGAACACGCTGGACGCGGTGCACGCCGCTTTCGTATTTCAACCTACTGTATACGTTTTTACCTCTTACCTCGAAGATAATTTCTTTAAAACCGCCGATGCCACTCTCGCTCATACTGATGATATCGGCCTTCCAGCTTTGACTCTGCGCATAGCGACTGTACATGCGGTAAAGGTCGCCGGCAAATATAGCGGCTTCGTCGCCCCCCGTCCCGGCCCGGATTTCCACCATGATATCCTTTTCATCATTCGGGTCTTTAGGCAACAGCGCCAGTCGCAACTCTTCGGTCAGCTTATTTAATTTTGCTTGCAGTGCAGCGTTTTCCTGCTTTATCAGTGCTGCCATATCCTCATCACTGCCGGCAGAGCTCATTTTATTAACGTCCTCAAGCTCTTTAACCACCTTTTTATATTTACGGTACTTCTGGACGATACCGTCGTACTTTGCTCTCTCTTGAGAAAGCGCCTGCACCTGGTTGATATCGGTCGCTATTTCTGGCCGCGCCAGCTTCTCATCAATCTCCCGGAAACGCTTTTCAATTTTGTTCAATTGTTCGAACATTTTACGTATTTTCCTCACTTGAATTATAGCATAGAGTTACTTAGTGCTTAAAGCTATTCAAATTGACACATTACGCTTAAATAAATTATAATCAATTGTGTTCAAAATGCCTTCAATTCTGCTTTTTCTTAAATCTTTGTTCCCAAAAGACACAACTTTTATATAGACTAAAAGGAGCCGGACCATGACCATTACAGAAATACTCGCACGAAACGCGAGGTTAATTCCTAAGAATATCGCCCTGGTAGAAGTTACGCCTAGCAAAGGATTGAGGAAGGAACTAACCTGGAATGAGTTTGATGATAGGGCGAACCGTTTCGCTAATGCCCTCATCGCACGAGGCATTAAAAAGGGCGACGTTGTTATCCACTTGATGATGAACTCCACCGCCTGGCTCGAAGCATATTTCGGCATACTTAAAGCCGGTGCTATCGCCGCGCCGTTGAATTTTAGATTCATCGCCCGCCAGATTAAATACTGCACCGATATCGCCGAACCGAAAATTATGATTCTCGACCAAGATTTCGCCGACAGGGTAGCGGAAATCCGCCCCGAGCTAAAAACCGTTAAGAAATATATCTTTGTAGGTGAAAATCAACCCGAGGGCATGGAGCGTTATGAGGATGTCATGGCCAAAGCCTCGCCCACCCCACCAAAAATCCAACTCACCAGCGAGGATGAAGCCGGCTTATACTTCACCTCCGGCACCACCGGCGACCCTAAAGCCACACTTTTATGCCATCGCAGCCTAGAGCACACCGCCGTCAACGAGAACTTCTCGCATCGGGAGACCCGCGAGGACTGTTTCCTGCTTATCCAGCCCCTTTACCATACCGGCGGAAAGATGCATTGGTTCGGCAGTCTTACCGGTGGCGGCCGGGCGGTGATGACCACCGGCGGCGAAAGAGTGACCGCCAAGCTTATCATGGAACTCATTCATAAGGAAAAAGTTACAATCTGCATGCTGCTGGTACCCTGGCTGCAGGATATTGTTACCGCCTTTGATAGAGGCGAGATGAAATTATCCGACTACGATATTAGCTCGGTACGTTTGGTGCATTCCGGCGCGCAACCCATTCCCCCGGTGTTAGTGAGACGTTTCTTAAAATATTTCTCCCATGTTCAGTATGAAGAAAACTACGGCCTTACCGAATCGGCTGGGCCTTGCATGCATCTTGGACTAGAAAACTTCCACAAGCTCGGCTCTTTCGGCTATCCGCGTTTGAATATCGATGCTCGCGTTGTGGATGATAAAGGCAATGACGTACCTCCGGGTACCATCGGAGAAATAATCCTACGCGGCGCTAATGTGATGAAATGTTATTATAAAAATCCCCAGAAAACCGCCGAAACGCTTAAAGACGGCTGGCTCTACACCGGCGACCTAGTCAAGCAAGATGAGGAAGGCTTTATCTCTTACGTCGACCGTAAAAAAGACCTCATCATCAGCGGCGGCGAGAATATTTACCCGGTGGACCTCG
>JBGOXC010000069.1:0-6312 GCA_041478935.1 Dehalococcoidia bacterium | reverse complement strand
ATGTCCTGCCAACGCCCAAGTGAAATCGAGGATTCTGACTCCGCTCAATATCTCCATATATTTTGTCTCTCTAGCTTTAAAAACCTATCTATGTTATAATTATTACCTGAAATACGTTTAAGGATACTAACATGACCACCAAACAGGCTAAGGCTGCTAAACCCACTAAAGACCTTAAAACCTTCATGGAAAACGTTAATAAAAAAGACAAGCTGAACGGCTTAAAAATAACCTTTGGCTTCACCAAGCGCAAGAGGAAGTAAGCCGCTTTATCTTTCCCTCCTTCTCTTTCGTTGCCTTTTCCCTTCGAACGGTTCTTTATCCATAAAATCTGGTCGGTAGGTATCCGTCGATTCCATGCCCTGCAGCCAACCGTTTTCGATGCCCAGTTTTTCCACCAGATCGACGACCTCCTGATATTCCTGCGGCGTAATCTTGCGGTTCAACTCTTTATATTTATAAGCGCGGTTGGTGGGGTAATACTGCGACATGATACTGACTGAAACCCGCGGCGAGACTTTCTTAACCAGCCATTTTAAAGATTCAGCGCTGCCGGCGATGTCGTTGGGGAGAATCAGGTGGCGTACAATGAGTCCTTTTTGGGCGATGCCTTTGTCATCGACAACAAGGTCGCCCACCTGCCGCTGCATCTCACTAATCGCGGCATGGGCATGGTCAACGTAATGCCTGGCGCGAGAGTATTTCCTACCTAGTTCATTGGAAGCATAGCGGATATCCGCCAGATAGATGCTAATAATGCCGTCTAACATCTTAAGCGTCTTTAGTGAATCATAGCTGCTGGTGTTATAGACCAAAGGCAAGTGAAGTCCTTTAGGCACGGCCTCTATAACAGCGCTAACGATTTGCGGCACTAAGTGAGACGGCGTTACTAGGTTGATATTGTGACATTTTAATTCGTTTTGCAGGTAGAGCAGGCGTTCGGCTAGTATTTTCACGGATATTTCGTTACCTTTTTGGATTTCCGGCGACTGGCTAATCTGGTAGTTCTGGCAATAGACACACCGCATATTACAGTTGCCGAAGAATATCGTCCCCGAACCACGGCTGCCGGAAAGCACCGGTTCCTCGCCGAGATGGGCGCAGTATGAAGAAACTATCGGCAGATAGCCAGAATGGCAGCGTCCCAGTTCCCCTTCGAGTCGGTTAACGCCACATTCACGTGGGCAAATATCACAGGCGGCGAGTCGCTCATTAAGCACCCGGGAGCGACGCTTAAGTTCGCCGGATTTATAAAAGGCTAAATATCCCGGTTTATAGTTCACGCTTTTTCTTCCTAACCTTCAGATTAAGCCCCTTAATCCCCACCACCTCCACCTCTTCTCCTTTCTCTATAGTGTCTCCAGTCGCTGATGCCTTCCAATATTCGCCTTTAATCTTTACCATACCGGTAGGATTGAGAGGTTCTGTTACTTTACCGATTTTACCGACCATTGCTTCGGCGCCAACAACGGTACGACGCCTGATAGCAGGTATTACGGCTTGGTGCATGATAAAAATAAAAACGACCATTATCAGAATAACGATTAATATCAGCGGCCAAGTGATTTCCACGTGAAACAGCCACAAACCAAGAAAAATAAAAACCAATATCAATACATCGTCGATAAGCGATGCGGCGATAATTAACCAAGCTTTCAATAGCGATAGTTCACCTTTTTTATCCATTTTAAAGTGTCTTAACCTCCGCCCACGGGAAATGCATCAGCTGCCCTTTTTCTTCCAGTTCCCTTGCCTTATGGCTTAACGTCCATCTCTCGATTATGGCTGTGATGTGGTCGATGTGGCGGTCACGCTCCTGCCTATCTTCCCATTTTTTATCGGTCAAATCGTCAGCCATACCCTCGGATGCCATCAGCTCAATTAAAGTAGCCCACTGGTGGTGAATAGTCAGTAAAATATAGCCAACTTTACAAGGGAAGATGCGGAAGGCATTATTCCAGTGCCGGCTGCCCAGCCGCTTTGACACAACGCCCTCGTAAAAATAGCGAGGCAGAACATAGTCCAGCGTGGCAGCCGCACATTCCATTATTGAAATATCTATGTATTGTCCCCGACCGGTGATATGCCTTTGCCACAGGGCTAACAAGATGCCGTTAACCGCAAAAAGCGACGCCGTGTTATAGGACTGGTTGCCAAAGAGTTTGAGTGGCTTTGATGGCTCACCGGTGACGGAAAGCCAGCCGCCCAATGCCTGATCCACCAAGTCACAAGACTTTAAGTTCCTATAGGGTCCGCTCTGGCCGAAGTGAGTGATGGAAGCCATAATAAGGCGCGGATTAAGCTCACTTAAAATATTATAGCCAAGGCCGAGCGACTCTAGAAAGCCCGGCGGTGAAGACTCAATTACGATATCGGCTTTTTTAGCGAGGTCACGGAAATGGTCAGGGTTGCTCTCCGGATTGATACGGACGACCTCCGCCCCCATACCGGCCAACAACCTGACGCCGAACGCCCCCTTGGCATCAGTCAGGTCAAGAACGTTGCAACCGGCGAGGGTAGTATCTTCTGGCTTCTCATACATTTTAAAAGCCTGTTAGCGAAAGGCCCTATTTCTGCTGCTTTTGTATCTTTGCCCAGGTATCCAGTAAAGACACCGTCCGGTTGAATACCAGTTTCCCCGGGGAAGTATCGGGGTCAACGCAGAAATAACCCAGCCTTTCGAATTGGTATAGACTCCCGGATGGAGCATTGGCAAGAGAAGGCTCAACGCGGCAGGATTTTAACGTCTCGAGGGAATTCGGATTAAGGTAGTCCTTATAATCAGCGCCTTCTTCCACATCCAAAGGATTTTCCTTGGTGAACAGATGGTCATACAAACGCGCTTCAGCTTCGAGCGCATGCGCGGCCGAGACCCAGTGTATAGTGGATTGGACTCTACGCCCATCCGGTGTATCACCGCCATGTGTAGCCGGGTCATAAGTACAATGGACCTCGATTATCTCTCCGCTTTTTTCATCTTTTTTTACACCCACACAGGTAATAAGATAGGCGTAACGCAATCTTACCTCACGGCCCGGTGCCAGGCGGTAGTATTTCGGTGGCGGCACTTCGCGGAAATCCTCCTGTTCTATATAAAGAACCTTGGAAAACGGCACTTTACGCGTCCCGGCGCCGGGGTCTTCGGGATTATTCACCGCGTCGAACTCTTCCACCTTATTTTCCGGGTAGTTGTCAATGACCAGGCGCAACGGACGCAGCACACCCATAACCCGCGGCGCCCGTTTGTTTAAATCCTCACGGAGACAATGCTCCAGAAAGGCTAGGTCGATGGTGGTGTTGGCTCTGGAAACACCGCTACTCTCGCAATAAATCCTGATGGCTTCCGGCGTATAGCCACGCCGGCGTACCCCCGAAAGGGTCGGCATGCGCGGGTCGTCCCAGCCACTCACAATTCTCGCTTCCACCAATGGCCGGAGTACACGTTTACTCGTCACCGTGTAGCTTAGAGTATATCTTCCAAACTCTATTTGCTGGGGATGATAAATTCCAAGTTCATTCAAAAACCAATCATATAGAGGACGGTGGTCCTCAAATTCCAGTGAACAGAGGGAATGGGTAATTTCTTCTATAGAATCCTCAATGCCATGAGCCCAGTCATACATCGGGTAGATACACCATTTATCCCCCGCAAACGGATGCGTGGCATGCATGATGCGGTACATAACCGGGTCACGCATATTCATGTTGGGTGAAGCCATATCAATCTTCGCTCTAAGAACGTATGAACCGTCCGGGAACTCCCCAGCCCTCATGCGTTTAAATAAATCAAGAGTTTCTTCCATCGGGCGTTCTCGATAGGGACTCGGTTTGCCTGGTTCGGTCAAGGTGCCACGATATTTTCTGATTTGATCAGGAGATAACTCATCAACGTAGGCCTTGCCTTTCTTAATAAGCTGCACGGCGTACTCATACATTTGTTCAAAGTAGTTCGAAGCAAAATACAGGCGGTCTTTCCAATCCCAGCCCAGCCAGCGAATATCGCTTACGATCGCGTCGACATACTTCTGTTCTTCCTTGGTGGGGTCGGTGTCATCAAATCTCAAATTGTAAAGACCGCCAAACTCCTCGGCGATACTGAAACTAATCCAGATGGCTTTGGCATGTCCGATGTGCAGATAGCCGTTAGGCTCCGGCGGAAACCGGGTATGCACCCGCCCACCGAACTTGTTAGTCTTAAGGTCCTGGCGGACAATATCCCGGATAAAATCGTCCGGTGTTTTTGAATTAGTCGTGTTCATATTGTCCTCTCGTTGTTTTATATTTTATCTGACGAATTTCAGTTATTACTTAGCTTGGATATGGCAACTTTTATTCTCTCCAGGCATCTTTCTTTACCCAACACTTCCATCGTCTCAAAAAGCGGCGGCGCAGCATCGCGAGCGGTGGTGGCTACCCGCAGCACATTAAAAAGCTGTCCCGCCTTGAGACCTAAATCATCGGCGAGATGTCTAAGAGTATCTTCTAGTAAATCACGATTAAAGCTCTTCAGTGAGGATAGTTTTTCTTCAGAGCCTTTTAAAACTGTTAATGCGGTTTCTGCGGTCATTTTCTTGCCTATAAGCATGGTAGCTTCATATTCCAGCTTATCTACAAAGAAGAAGTCAGCATAGGCAGCCGCATCTTTCAGCGTATTTATCCGTTCCCTTAGCAACGGCACTATTTGCCTTATATAGTTTACATCCAAAGGTCGTTTAACCTCCGGCGGTAAATACTTTTCCAGGAAAGGAAGAACGCTGTTCGTTAAATCTGCAACAGTCAGATTGCGGATATAGACTCCGTTCATCCAGTCGAGCTTTTCCTGATTGAAAGCGGCGGCGGTCCGACCCATGCGTTCCAGCGAGAAATTTTCTATCATTTGCTGGCGGGTCATAATCTCCGTTTTATCATCCAGCGACCAGCCTATCAGTACCAGGAAATTGAATAGGGCTTCCGGTAAATAACCCATATCCCGGTATTCTAAAATAGAGATGGCGCCACGCCGCTTGCTCAACTTCGCGCGGTTAGCCCCAACAATCATCGGCATATGAATATATTGCGGCGGGGTATAACCAAACGCCTGGTACATGAGGAGATGCCGCGGCGTACTGGATATCCACTCCTCACCACGGATAACGTGAGTTATTTTCATGGCAGTGTCGTCTACGACGTTGGCGAGATGGTAGGTGGGATAGCCGTCAGACTTCAGCATGACAAAGTCATCGATATTCTTATGGTCAAAGACAACATCGCCGTAAATAAGGTCATGAAAGCGGGTTTGCCCTTCCAGCGGCACCTTAAAACGTATAACTGTTTTGATGCCTTGTGCTTGTTTAGCGGTTCGTTCTTCGGCGGTCAGATTTCGACAAAGGCGGTCGTAGCCCGACGGCTGTTTGCGCGCTTCCTGCTCTTTACGCATCGCCTCAAGGCGTTCCGAAGAGCAATAGCAATAATAAGCGTTGCCCTGCGCCACTAACTTTTCGGCGGCTTCTTTATAAAGCGGCAGCCGCTGGGACTGAAAATAAGGCGCGTAAGGACCACCGACGCCGGGACCTTCATCCCAATCTAAGCCCAGCCACTTTAGAGCTTCCATCATGTGTTCCACAGCGCCTGCTTCCTTGCGCTCTACGTCGGTATCTTCGATGCGAAGGATAAACGTACCGCCGGTGTGTCGGGCTAAGAGGTAATCGAAGATAGCGGTATGGATATTGCCGGCATGAACCTTACCGGTGGGGCTGGGAGCAAAGCGTACTCTAACAGGAACAGCCATAGCTAACCTTTCTTTTGGGATATTTATGTATTTATTCTACCATCCCGTTCAGATAAATTGCTATGCAGTGATAAAAGTGATATTTTACGGCTGTATCAATGGATTATGATAAAATATATAGGCAAATATGGAGAGGGAGGCAGTTTTATGGCGAGAGTTAAAAAGAAAAACGCGACCGCAACCGATGGGAAAGCTGTAACCGTAGTAGTGAGCCGGACGGTCTTTCCGGGGCATGAGCAGGACTACGACGAGTGGGTAAAGAAACTATCGGACGCCGCCAAGCAATCCCCCGGTAATACCGGAGTGACGATTCTTGTTCCATCAAAGGGGCAGACGGGACTGCACCATGTGGTTATGTATTTTACCGATGAGACGTCCATGCACCAATGGGAAACTTCTTATATCCGTCAAAAGCTATCGCACGAGGCAGACGCTTTCTCACGCAGGATGCGGCAGGAGGCGACGGGATTGGAGACCTGGTTCTCAATACCGGAATGCCCGGAGCTGGAGTCGCCGCCGCAATGGAAGATGGCTATCGTGACATT
>JBGOXC010000140.1:0-4360 GCA_041478935.1 Dehalococcoidia bacterium | reverse complement strand
GCTGAATAGGTTTGTCCCTTCCTTCTCATATATTTCTTTAGACAAATAAGCCCAACTTATTTTAGTTGGGGCTAATATTAAACCTCTTGGAGACGGGAGAGAGTTGAAATCC
This sequence comes from Dehalococcoidia bacterium, assembly GCA_041478935.1. GTDB lineage: Bacteria > Chloroflexota > Dehalococcoidia > Dehalococcoidales > RBG-16-60-22 > RBG-13-51-18. Next base: position 4,248 of record JBGOXC010000140.1, on the reverse strand, counting down.
GTCACATCGTTTTATTTTTACTTGTTTCAACAGAGGCGGGCGCTGGTAGTAACCTTTCGTTGCATGGAGTCTTTATATTATTTTTTCCCCCTCAACATCCCTTCTTTCCGTAACCACTCCACCTGATCGTGGATGGACTCCCGCCATGGCCTGTTCGTAAATCCGAGTTCTTCACGCGCCCGCGCCGAACTAACCAAGGAGTTACTGGCGAGAACATCTATAGAGTAAGCGGTGAACACCGGTTTTCGCTTTGCAAGACGGTAATATACGCTGGCCAATATTCCAGCGGTACGTGCTAATAGTGTAGGTATCCGATACGTCGGTGCCGGTTTGCCAATATCCTGTGCCAGCTCCTTAATTAGTTCCGGCACACGCACCTGATTACCGGAGAAGATATAATGGCGGCCGCTTTTACCCTTTTCTGCTGCCAGAATCAATCCATTAGTGACATCTCGCACATCCACAAAATCATAAGCACCACTCACGTAGGATTTCAGGTATCCGCTGTTGAAATCCAATATTAACTGGCCGATATTGGAAATATTATAGTCGTACGGACCTATTACGCCTGTGGGGCAACAGATAACTATATCCAGTCCTCCCCTTTTAGCCTCATCAAGAAGCAACAGGCTGGCATGAGCTTTACTCCAGGCATAATCTCCTAATACACCTTCGGGGTCGAAAGGTTGCGATTCGTCAATCGGTACACCCTTAGGCGATTCAGCTATGGCATGGACAGAACTGGTATAGACCAGTCGACGAACACCGGCAGTGCGGCAAGCGGTGACAACATTGCGTGTACCCTCGATATTCACTTTTTCCAAGATATTCTTCATCCTGGGCATTATACTAACAATTCCGGCTAAGTGGAAGACGGTGTCAATTCCTTTGAAAGCTTTTTCAAGGCTTGTTTTATCAGTAATATCTCCATTAACTATCTCAACATTAAGTCCTGATAAAGGCCGTAGATTATCTTCGGGTAGGACTATGGCACGCACGGTATTACCGCGCGCTAGTAACAATCGTACAAGAACGTTACCTATGTGACCGGTAGCACCAGTGACTGCTAACATTTTTTTAACCTGAATATATAACTACCCTTACTTTAATTCTGTGTCTATAGGTATTTAATGTCAAGTACTTGAAACAAACCTGAGTCAAATACATATTGTTAAAATCCAGTATCTATATTTATAACCAACTGTGATAGAGGAGATGTCTTGTTAATTGCTACTTTCTTCGCGGTCTCGAGGCGACAATAAACGTATCAGTTTTTAAAACTAATCTTATGGTTTTTTTAAAACACCACAATAAAAAACCCCTGGCGTTCATGTCAGGGGTTAATATTATGTCTGGTGGAGACGGGGGAGACTCGAACTCCATCATACCGACACATTTCTAATGTATTAAAACAAAGGCGGGCGCTGGCAGTTAAATTTCTATAAATAAGCTGTTACTCAACATTGAAGCTAACTCACATTATTCATGGGTTTGAAAATATTTTAAAGTTATCATTAGTAAACAATTTATATGTTAAATTCTTACCTTGATTGGCATTCTTTCTTGGGTAATGTGTCGCCAGTTATATTTTTTAGAGCTCAGTGGCAAAATAGTTGAAAAAACATTTTAAAAGATCCAAGAAAAGGGATAGGTTATTAAAGATGCCAAAGTGAATAAAAATTGTCTTTCATTTTCTGTATCTATAATAAGCCCTCATAAACTCCTCTACTAAATTTTTTGCTTTTTTTTGACAAACTCCGTTTGAAAGTTATATAAATACCTAGTTGATGTTTTAGGAATGATTATAGATAGAGTAAAATCGTATGAAATTCACGATTGATATAGATAACGGCGGAACTTTCACTGACGGCTTCTTTACCGATAGCGGGCATATCGAATGGGTCAAAGTAGATACAACCCCTCACGACCTAACGGTGTGTTTCCTCAAATGCATCGAAGAAGGCGCCGCTAAGTTCGGTCTTACTGTGCCGCAATTGTTACACCAGACAGAGGTAATTCGATTTTCTACAACTCATGCCACTAACACCTTGCTCCAGAGGTCAGGACCACGCCTGGGATTAATCGTGACCACGGGATTTGAAGAAAGTCTTTACTCGCCAGCTGCCAAGAGTCCCGCTTTGGACTTCATCGTTCCTGCGGGGATGGTCATCGGTATTGATAGTCCTGTTGACAGAGACCAAGTGAGACTGGCTATACGCAGCCTGTTGGGGCGTGGGTCGAGGATTATCGTGGTCAGCCTTTATCGCGCCCACTTAGACCCGACTAATGAACTTAAAATCAGACAGATAGCCGATAACGATTACCCAAAGCACTATCTTGGTGCTGTACCACTGCTACTTTCCAGTGAAGTCAGTACTACCGACGATGTGTCGCGTACCAACGTAGCTTTACTCAACGCCTATTTCCACCCGGACATGGTGCGCTTCCTTTATAAAGCTGAAGATGAAGTCAGAAAGCTTGGTTATCGCAAACCACTTTTAATAATGCACGCAGATGGCGGCGTGGCACGGGTGGCAAAAACAACGGCCATTATGACCCACAACTCCGGACCTTCAGCCGGAGTGCTTGGCACCACCTATATGAGTCGGTTGTACCACCTGCCGTATGTAGCCAGTATGGATATCGGTGGCACCAGCGCCGATATAAGCTTAGTGATTAACGGTCAACATGGCTATAAACATGAGGGCATGCTAGAAAATTTACCAGTGAAGCTGCCATCCATTGAGGTTTACCCCGTAGCCGCGGGTGGTGGCTCGATTAGCAGGCCTATTAGTAAACAGAAAATAAAGGTCGGACCGGATAGCGCCGGGGCCATGCCCGGTCCAGCCTGTTACGGGCTGGGTGGCACAGAGGCTACTTCCACTGACGCCTGCGTTGTTCTGGGCTATATCGACCCAGACTACTTCCTGGGCGGAAAGCGGAAGCTGGATGCAGGACTTGCTAGAGAGGTTATCACAAGCAACTTGGCCAAACCGCTAGGCATCTCTGTAGAGGCTTGTGGACTGCTGGTCACGGAAGCCATGGAAGATATTTGCGCCAGGGACATCAACAATCTGATAAAGGCCGGGGGCTATAATCCCGGGGAGTTCGTTCTCTTTTCCTTCGGAGGGGCGGGAAGCATTTACTGTTGTGGCATTGCTGATAAAGTAGGCATACCTAAAGTATATGTGTTCCGTTTCAGTTCCGTTTTCAGCGCCTTCGGTTCTTCCTGCGCGGATGTCCTCCATACTTATGAGTCACTGGTAAAGATGTCTCTCAAACGTCAAGGTGGCAGTTCACAAATAGAGAGATTCAATAAGGTAGTTAAAGGGCTGATGGATTCAGTATTGATGGACATGAGAGGGGAAGGATTTCCGCCGGAAAAGGTATCTTTTTCTCTGGAATTGGAAGTAACCTCAAAAAAAGTGACATCGGCGATGGAATCGCCCGTGGTTCGGCTTGAGGGGACACAAGACATAGGCAGGATTCTCGATACTTTTACCAGGCAGAATAGCCTCGACCATATCGACGAAGTGTCAATACTGCTTTTCCGGCTACGTGCAACTAGTCCCGCAGCCCATCCGGTATTGGCAACTCATGACTTTGTCGGAAAAAGTCCTGATAAAGCCCTGAAGGGATATCGGGAAGTCTACTGGAAGGACGGTTCCAAACGGACGTCCATTTACGGTCAGCAAAAACTCGAATGCGGTAATATTGTTACAGGACCTGCTATCATCGAGAGCGATGACACGACGATACTGATTCCCCAGCGTAAGAAGTATACCGTGGATAATCTACTGAACGGCATCATAGAATCGACTTAATAAGGAGGCTCCGATGAGTACCAAGAGACAGATAACCGAATATCTGGATATCGACTTGGAAAAGGAACTCTGGTGCTGCAACCGCTGCGGATATGAGCTTATCTCCGCCAAGGAAAATTACAAAAAAGGGTGCCGGGTTTATATCAGGAAAGACTTGAACACCATTTATAACTCACCTATAAAAGGTCCGTTCAGCTTTTCTCCAGACCCTAGCTGGGCCATGATGGTGGAGTTTTACTGTCCAAACTGTGGTGTTATGATAGAAAATGAAATGCTACCGCCTGGCCATCCGGTTACCCACGACATCGAGCTAGACATCGACAAACTCAAAGAAAAATACTCAGCTTCCAGGACAGGCGGGGGCGGGGAATAAACAATGAGGCAGGCTTAATGATGAAAGTCTCTCTTGATGTTGATATCGGTG
>JBGOXC010000203.1:0-3072 GCA_041478935.1 Dehalococcoidia bacterium | reverse complement strand
GTAGATTGTTTAATATCGGAAACGCACACCCGGCCCTCGCCCGATTTTTCTAAAATCAGCGTGCTGCCATGGTCGGATAATGGCTTCAACCTTATTTCTTTAACATTAAGGAGAAACTCAATAACGTCTTCTTTAGCGTTGGGGATGACCGTAAACTCATGTTGGACGCCATCGATTCTTACTTGAGTTACAGCTGCCCCCGGAAGATAGCCGATCAACACGCGGCGTAAGGAATTGCCTAGGGTAATACCAAAACCCTTTTCCAGCGGTTCAGCAACGAACCGTCCGAACTTATCTGCCTGTTCGGTGCATTCAATTTTTGGGACTAATAGTCCAGCCAATGAACTACCTCCTTTTTGTTGCGTTACCGCGAGTAATACTCGATTACTGCCTTGCCGTCGAACTTGGCATCGACTTGGTCGGGAGTAGGCAAAGCCATTACCTGACCGACCATGTTTTGTTTATCCAGGCTTAACCAGTTTAAAACATCCTTGGCTTCGATTGATTCCGCCAGGATTTTATAATATTCGGTTTTTTTACTGCCTTCGCGCCAGCCGATAGTATCGCCCTCTTTAACAAGGGTCGAGGGAATATCGACCTTCTTACTGTTTATTAAGATATGGCCATGCTGCACAAGCTGCCTCGCCTGTGAGCGTGAATCGGCGAAGCCCAGGCGATAAACCACATTATCCAGCCGCCTCTCTAACAACACAAGGAGGTTTTCACCGGTAATGCCGGCCTGTTTTTCAGCTAGCTCAAAAATCCGCTTGAATTGGCGTTCCAGCATGCCATAAGAATAACGTGCCTTCTGCTTCTCCCGGAGCTGTAAACCCCGGTCGGAAAATCTCCGGCGCCGTCGCCCCGCTGCCTGTCCCGGTGGTTTAGGACGCTTATCAAAAGCGCATTTGGGCGTAAAGCACCGCGCTCCCTTTAAAAAGAGCTTTTCGTTATTTCGCCGGCATAACCGACAAACTGCCTCTATATATCTTGCCATAAACTTCCCCTTTTATACCCTTCTCCGCTTCGGTGGACGGCAGCCGGCATGTGGTATTGGTGTGACATCCTTAATGCCGGTAATATAGAGCCCCGAACCCTGCAGGGAGCGTATTGCCGCCTCGCGGCCGCTGCCTGGCCCTTTAACGTAAACCTCCACTTGCCGCAAACCATGTACCATCGCCTTGCGAGCTGCATCGCGTGCCGCCATCTGGGCGGCGTAGGGCGTGCCTTTACGCGAACCCTTAAATCCCGCGGTGCCGGAGCTTCCCCAGGCCAGCGCGTTCCCCTGCGGGTCGGTCAAAGTTACGATAGTATTATTAAAACTTGATTGTACATAAGCCTTGCCGGTAGGAACTGCCTTGCGTTCCCGCTTTCTGGACTTTGCTTTCCTCTTCTGTGGCACCCTATCCTCCTTGTTCCGGTATCATCGGGATTATTTCTTCGTTGAGCCGCGCTTCTGGCCTCGGCCGGCGACTGTCTTGCGCTGACCGCGCTTGGTGCGGGCGTTAGTCCGTGTCCGCTGCCCTCGGGCCGGTAGGCCGTGACGATGCCTCGTGCCGCGGTAGCTGCCGATTTCTATCAGACGCTTAATATTTAAGTTTATCTCTTTTCTTAGTTCGCCCTCAACTCGGTACGTTTTATCGATAATTTCCCTTAGCTTATTGACTTCAGCCTCGGTAAGGTCTTTTACTTTTGTCTCCGGCGCAATACCCGCCCGCTCCAATATTGTGTGGGCATTATGAGGGCCGATACCGTAAATATATCCCAATGAGACCCATGCCTGCTTATTAACCGGTATATCTACTCCAGCAACACGTGGCATTTATTCCCTCCTTAACCCTGCCTCTGCTTATGCTTGGGATTTTCGCAGATAATTCTAACTACCCCGCGTCGTTTCACGACCTTGCATTTTTCACATCTTACTTTTACGGAAGCTTTAACTTTCATAATCCAAACCTTTTACTTATTTTAACCGATAGGTGATTCTACCACGTTTCAGGTCGTAAGGCGAGAGTTCGATTAGCACCTTATCTCCGGGCAGCACTCTGATATAGTGCATTCTTATTTTACCAGAAATATGCGCCAGCACCTCGTGTTTATTGGGCAGCTCCACGCGGAACATGGCGTTAGGCAGCGCCTCAACGACCGTTCCCTCGACCTCTATGGCTTCTTTCTTAGTCATAAGTGCCCCTCGTCAACACCTCTGCCTGGTTATCATCAATCGCAATCGTGTGTTCAAAATGCGCCGAAAGGCTGCCGTCGGCTGTCACCACTGTCCACTGGTCTTCCGCCACGCGCGTATGCCAGTCGCCGGCATTAAGCATCGGCTCCAGCGCCAGCGTCATGCCCTTTTTCAGCGACACGCCCGTTCCTGCCGGCACGCCGTAGGGCGGTTCGGTGCTGTTTGGTATCTGCGGCTCCTCGTGCATTTTCCGGCCGATGCCGTGTCCCGTATATTCCCGCACCAGCGAATATCCTTTCGATTCGGCGTAGCTCTGGATGGCGCCGCAAATATCGCCCAGCCTGCCTCCAGCTTTGGCCGCGGCGATGCCTTTCTCCAGCGATTCCCTCGTCGCGTCAATCAGCCTTTGCGCCTCCGGCTTTACCCTGCCGACGGGTACGGTTAATGCGGCGTCGCCGTGGAAGCCCTTATATTTAGCGCCGAAATCCAGCGAAACGATATCGCCCTCTTTCATGATTCTATCGCCCGGTATCCCGTGCACTATCTGGTCGTTGATTGATACGCAGACAGTCGCCGGGTAGCCGCGATATCCTTTGAAAGAGGATTCGGCGTCCCGTTTTTTCAGTTCTCTCTCGGCTATAATGTCCATTTCCTTTGTTTTCATGCCCGGTTTTATACTTTCTGCCAGGATTCTAAGTATTTCCGCGACAATCCTGCCGGACTGCCGCATTATCGTTATCTCCTCGGCCGATTTTACTTCTATAATCAAATCAGCATTCCCTTAACTCAAGGCGGCTAGGATTTTCTGATGCACCGCTTTCGGACCGCCCTCGCTGACTACCTCCGCCAGTTTCCCCGACTTTTTATAGTACTGTATCAGCGGCAGGGTCTCT
>JBGOXC010000185.1:0-3290 GCA_041478935.1 Dehalococcoidia bacterium | reverse complement strand
TGCCGGAGCAATACGAGGGCCTGGGCGGCGGCTGCCTCGACCTGTGCCGGGTCACGGAAGAGCTAAGCCGTATCTGCAGCGGCGTGGCAGTCACCTATGCTGCCAGCGCTTTAGGGTGCATGACTTTAATGGAGTACGGCACGGAAGAACAGAAGCGTAAATTCCTGCCGGATATCGCCAGCGGTAAAAAGCTGGGCGCCTTCGCCATTACCGAGCCTACCGCCGGCTCTGACGCCTCCAACATCAAGACCACGGCGGAAAAGGTGGCGGGCGGCTACCTGCTTAACGGCACCAAACAATTCATCACCAACGGCGGCGAGGCGGAAATCTATACCGTTATCGCGCTCACGGATAAAACCAAGGGCGCTCGCGGCGCCAGCGCATTAATCGTGGAAAAAGGCACGGAGGGTTTCACCTTCGGTAAGAAAGAAAAGAAGATGGGCATCCGTACCTCCGCTACCCGTGAGCTAGTTTTCCGCAATTGCCTTGTGCCGGAAGAAAATATCCTCGGCAAACCAGGACTGGGCTTCGTCCAGGCAATGCGCCTCTTCGATAAATCCCGCCCGGGCATTGGCGCGCAGGCCGTGGGGCTTTGCCAGGGGGCTTTAGAAGCCGCCGTCGATTACGCCCAAGAGCGTGTCCAGTTCGACCAGCCTTTGATTACCCTGCCCGTCGTCCAGCAGATGCTGGCGGAAATGGCAATCCAGACAGAAGCCGCCCGCGCTCTAGTTTACGCTGCCGCCCGCTACGTTGATAGCGGCGCTAAAGACGTCACAGAGTCGTCCGCTACTGCCAAAGTCTTCGCATCCGATGCCGCCATGAAAGTGACCGTAGACGCGGTGCAGATTTGCGGCGGCGCCGGCTACATGCGCGACTACCCGGTCGAAAAAATGATGCGGGATGCCAAAATCCTCCAGATTTACGAGGGCACCAACCAGATTTTGAGGAACGCCATCGCCGTCAACCTGCGCAAGAGGAAGGCCAGAACGGCATGAACATCGTCGTCTGCCTCAAGCAGGTGCCCGGCACTACCGAGGTAAAGATAGACCCCCAGACGAATACCCTCATCCGTCAGGGCATCGAGAACATCATTAACCCCTTTGATACTTACGCTTTAGAGGAAGCGGTGCGTCTCAAGGAGAAGCACGGCGGCAAGGTCACCGTCATTACCATGGGTCCCACGCAGGCGGACGCCGCCCTCCGTGACGCTATATCCCTGGGCGCCGATGAAGCGGTTTTACTCTCCGACCGCGCGTTTGCCGGCGCCGATACCTGGGCGACTGCTAACACGCTGGCGAAAGCTATTGCCAAACTTGGCAAGTACGACTTGATTATCTGCGGCCGCCAGACCATTGACGGCGACACCGGACAGGTGGGACCGGAAATGTCCGAGATGCTTAATATCCCCTTCGTGGCTTATGTCAGCAAGATTGAAGAGGTAAAAGACAACTACGTGCGCGTTTCCCGCATGGTCGAGGATGGCCACGAGGTTATCGAGACTACCCTACCCGCCGTTATCACCGTGGCTAAAGAGATTAATGTGCCCCGCCTCCCCTCTTTAAGAGGCATTATGAAGTCCAAGAGCGCCGCCATCACCACCTGGAGCATTAAGGAGCTTGGCGTGGATGCCAATACCGTCGGGCTGGCCGGCTCTTCCACGCAGGTGATTAAAATCTTCTTCCCGCAGCGGGTCTCCAAGGCGGAAGTGCTGACCGGCGATGCGGCGGCGCAAGTGGATAAACTGATTGAAAAACTTAAGGCGGCGAACCTTATTTAAGGGCGGTGTTCGGTGGGTGTAAAAATTGATACAACACTATGCACAGGTTGTGGGGCTTGCACTTATGTCTGCCCCGTCGGCGTGCTGGAAGTGATTGACATGAAATGCCAGGTGAAAGATGGGTGCATCTCCTGCGGCAAGTGCGTTAACGAATGCAGCTTTATGGCGATAACGTTAGAGAAGGAACCTAAGAAAAAGAAGTAAAGATGGGCATAAAAATCGACCCCGAAAAATGCGTGATGTGCGGCAACTGCATACCAAGTTGTCCCTTCGGTTTACTGGACCTTATCGACGACAAAATAGTGGTCAAGGAAGGCTGCAATCTCTGCGGCGCCTGCCGCGACGTCTGCAATTACGAAGCTATCACCATCGAAGCGCCGCAGCCGGCCGCTAAAGCGGATACTAACGCACAGGGCGTCTGGGTTTTTACCGAACAACGGAAAGGCGCGATAAAAAACGTCACTTACGAGCTATTATCCCGCGGTCGTGAGCTGGCGGATACCTTGAATACGGAGCTTTGCGCTGTCTGCCTGGGGCATAATGTTGCCGATGTGGAAAAACTCATCGCCCACGGCGCGGATAAGGTGTATCTGGTGGAGTCCCCTGACTTGGCGGATAACCAGGAGGACTACCTGACGCACGGTCTGCTTGACCTGATAAAAGAGCATAAGCCGGAGATTGTCCTGGCTGGCGCCACAGCTTTAGGCCGCTCCTTTTTCCCTCGCGTAGCATCAATTTTGAATACCGGCCTCACTGCCGACTGCACCGGGTTGGACATTGATACGGAAAAAAGGCTTTTACTGCAGACCCGCCCCACCTTCGGGGGTAATATCATGGCGACGATTCTGTGCCCCAATAAGCGCCCCCAGATGTCCACGGTGCGTCCGCGCGTCTTTAAGAAAAACACCCCCCAAGCCACCCGCAAGGGACAGATTATCAAGGTGGACTTTAAAAAAGAAGGCGTCACGGCAAAGACGAAGCTCTTAAGCTTTGTGGAAGACATTACGGAAAAGATAAAGCTGGAGGACGCTGACATTATTGTGTCGGGCGGGCGGGGACTGGGTAAAGCGGAGAACTTTAAGCTCCTACAGGAATTGGCTGATTGTATGGGTGCAGCTTTAGGGTCAAGCCGGGCGGCCGTGGATGAGGGGTGGATTCCTTATAGCCATCAGGTAGGCCAGACGGGCAAGACCGTTTGCCCCAAGCTCTATATCGCCTGCGGCATCTCCGGCGCTATCCAGCACCTCGCCGGCATGCAGACGTCCGACTGTATTGTCGCCATTAACGATAACCCCGACGCCCCCATCTTCCAGGTAGCTCATTACGGCATCGTCGGGGACCTGTTCCAGGTGGTGCCCCTGATGATAAAGAAACTCAAGGGGTAATTCGTTAGTGTCCAAAAACCATAAAGTCTAACCCGCACTGTTCCGCGTGGTCTTTTATCTCGTCAATAATATCCTGCGGCGGTAATTCCAGCCAGATGGACACCCCTTCTCCCTCCTGTTGGTCTACC
>JBGOXC010000065.1:0-6361 GCA_041478935.1 Dehalococcoidia bacterium | reverse complement strand
CTATTAAGCCAGGCGGAGCCGGAAAAGGCACTGTTACTTGCGAAAAAGTACCTCAAGCAAATATAGTAGTGATATTCAGGATAAAAAATGTTAAACCACCTGCGCGCTCTAGACTTAACCGACGATAAAGGCTTCCTCTGCGGGAAGATACTCGCCGACCTGGGCGTTAATGTGATTAAAATAGAAAAGCCGGACGGCGACCCTTCTCGCAATATCGGGGGGTATTGGGGCGGCAAACCCCAAGCCGAAAAAAGCCTCTACTGGTTCGCCTATAACTCCAATAAAAAGGGCATCACCCTCGATATTGAAAAGGCTAAAGGGCGCGAGATATTCCAAAAGCTGGTCAAAACCGCCGACTTCGTTATTGAGTCGTTCCCGCCGGGCTATATGGAAAAGCTGGGTATTAGCTATGTGGATTTCAGCAAGAATAATAAAAAGCTAATCTGGGCGTCAATCACTCCCTTCGGGCCGGAAGAGCCTTACCGCGACTATAAGGATTCAGATATCGTGGTCATGGGCATGAGCGGCACGCTCTACCAGACCGGCGAGTCCGACGGTCCCCCGGTGCATATCAGCGTACCGCAGGCCTGCCTGCATGCAGGCTCGGACGCGGCGGTGGGGTGCATGGTGGCTTATTACCACCGGGAGAAGACCGGCGAGGGCCAGCACGTCGACGTTTCCATGCAGCAGAGTGCCGCCTGGTTCCAGGCCAACGCCGTGCCTACCTACGAGCTTAACGGCTCGCTACTCAAACGCGCCGGGTCGTTCCGGGCGGGGATGAGCACCCAGGTGGCGCAACGGCAGGTGTGGCGCTGTAAGGATGGATACGTGTTTTTCAACGTCATCGGCGGGCGGACGGGGGCCAAAACTTTAAGCTCGCTGGTGGGCTGGATGCACGAGGAAAAGCTGGCTACCGACTTCCTGCTGAACATGGAGTGGGACACTTTTGATATGTTCACCGTCAATCAAGAGGTAATGGACAAAATTTCCCAGCCTGTCGGCGAATTCTTCTTAAGGCATACCAGTAAAGAGCTGCTCCAGGGGGCGGTGCCGCGGGGGGTATCGATAGGGCCGCTATCCAGCATGCAGGATTTAATAGACGACGAGTGCCTTAAAGCGCGGGGTTTCTGGACGAAGCTAGAACACCCGGAACTGGGGACAAGCATCACCTACCCACGGACTTATATAAGGTCGACGGAAATGGACTACTCCACGCGCTTTCGCGCGCCGCTAATCGGGGAGCATAATAAAGAGGTATATCAGGGGATAGGGTTTAGCGAAAAAGAGCTGGAATTATTGCGCAAAGAAGGCATTATATAAATGGAAAAAAGAACGGGCGTTTTCAGTGGTCTGAAAATACTGTCCTATTCTTGGGCGGTGGTCGGCCCACTAACGATGAAGTTTTTTGCTGACCACGGGGCGACGGTTATCCGCATTGAGACGAGCCTGCGCCCCTGCACCATGAGGTCGTCCGCGCCCTATAAAGACAACAAACCCGGTCTCAACCGCGGCGGCTATTTTACCTATTACAACGGCAATATTTTGAGCTTCGCTATCAACATGAACCACCCCAAAGCCGCCGATGTGGCGCAAAGGCTGGTTAAGTGGTGCGATGTTTTCATGGAAAACTACACGCCGGGGGTCATGGAGCGGTGGGAGCTGGACTATGATAGCCTGAAAAAGTTTAAACCGAATATAATCATGCTGCGACAGAGCGGCTATGGCTCGTGGGGGCCTTATAAAAACCTGCCGGCTTTCGGGATGGTGCTGGTGCCCATCGCGGGGCTGCCCAACTTTATCGGCTGGCCAGGCAAAGAGCCGCTGCCGGTCGGCGTTTCCGCTTATACGGACTGCATCAGTCCGCGCTTCGCCACCGCCGCCCTGATTGCTGCCCTCGACCACCGCAATAAGACGGGTAAAGGACAGATGCTGGATTTATCGCAGTTCGAGACGGCTATCTCCTTTATTCTGCCCGGCCTGCTGGAATACGAAGCGACCGGCAAAGAACCGGAGAGAATCGGCAACGCTTCTCCTAATGCCGTCCCGCACGGCGTCTACCCCTGTAAAGGCGATGACCGCTGGTGCACGATAGTCGTTAGTACTGAAGAAGAGTGGGGAGATTTCTGTAGTGAAATCGGTCAGCCGGGGCTAGTGAGTGACCCCTGGTTCGATACTCTGGAAAACAGGAAACTGCACGAGGACGCGCTCAACAAAATAGTCGCCAACTGGACGGTAAACCTTACCCCCGAAGACGTCATGTCGCGGCTGCAAAAGGCGGGTGTGGCGGCAGGTGTTGTAGAGAATGCTAAAGATACCCTTAACGACCCACAACTCCGGCAGCGCAATATCTACTGGCCGATGGAACACCCGGAGATGGGGAGGTTTACGCACCTGGGGCAGAGCTTCCAGCTATCGAAAACTCCGGCTAAAGCCTATTCGCCGGCGCCGCTGCTGGGCGAACACACGGAGCAAATCTGCACCGAAATGCTTGGCATGTCCGATGAGGAGTTCGTTAGCTTGATGCAGGAAGGGGTATTTGAGTAAAGTATATTAACGTGTATTTCGTGGAGGTACTGAAATGTTAAAGTTTAAAAAAGCCGGAAATTTTAAAGACGTTATTTACGAGAGGAGCGGCTACGTCGCCCGCATTACCCTGAACGACCCCGAGACGATGAACACCGGCGTCAAGGACTTCTGGAAGGCGCTATCCGTGGTAGAGGAGGCAGATGATATTAAAGTGCTGATTATCAAGGGGGCGGGACGGGCTTTAGCCGCCGGAGCCCCCCTCCACGAGGTGGGCTTTGTCTACGGGTGGAAAAACCCCAAGCACGGCGAGAAAGCCCCCAAGACGCCGATACGCCACCGCATCAAGTTCGACCGGAAGTTATTTTACGAGTGCGCCCAGAAACTGCTATTTTTCCCCAAGATTACCGTAGTGCAGGCGCACGGCTTTTTACTAGGAGCATCCATGGATATGTACATGCTTTGCGACTTTATCGTCGGGGCGGAGGACTGCAAGTTCGGGGAAATCGAAGTGCGGCTGGGCATCCCTCAGATGACCATTACCCCGATAATGATACTACGGGTGGGGCTGACTAACGCCCTTGATATGTGCCTGACGGGGAGGATGATGGACGGCAAGGAAGCCGCCCGCATCGGACTCATCAACCGGGCGGTACCGCCGGATAAGCTGGAGGAAGAGGTCAACCGCTACGCGGAGGGCTTTTCCAAGTTCCCCTTCGACGGCATTGCCCTAGGCAAGACCTCCAAGCAGATGGTATATGATATCATGGGCATCACCAGCGGTCTATCCAATCATTTCCTGGCGCATACCATGGGCACGAACATCCACTTTGAAGATGATGAGTTCAACTTCTTTAAAGCGCGGCGGGACATGGGCGTGAAGGAAGCCATCCACGCGCGGAACAAACTTTACGAGCAACTAGATAAGTAACACGCATAATTCCAGGAGGCAGATTATGGTTTATCCTCTGGAAAACATAAAGGTTTTGGATTTTAGTATAGCCGTGGCGGCACCATTCGGGGGGGCGATGCTGGCGGACATGGGCGCGGAGGTCATTAAGGTGGAGCGGGTGCAGGGGGAAGTCACGCGCCTTGGTCTTCCCGCCGGTATCGACGACATGATTGACACCAGTGCCGTGGGAGTGATGCCGGATAAAGCTGACTGGATGGCGTTCAACCGCGGTAAGAAAGACCTCGCCATCGATATACGGTCCCCCAAGGGACTGGGAATCGTCCTCAAGCTGGCGAAAGATGCCGATGTCATCATTCAGAGCTTCCGTCCCGGTGTGGCGGAAAGACTTGGTATCGGCTACGAGGCTATTGCTAAAATCAATCCCAAGGTTATTTATTGCTCCTTTTATGGCTACGGCGAAACGGGCTCTGTCGCCCACCGCGCCGGCGGCGATATGTGGAGTCAGGCGATGTCCGGCATGGTCAGCGTCATCGGCTACCCCGGCGGCGCGCCCCAGATGATGCCCTTCCCCGCCTGCGACCACGTGGGCGGGATGCTGGTAGCTTACGCCGTGATGACGGCGCTGTTCGTAAGGGAGAGGACGGGGGTGGGACAAGCGCTAACCGTGAACAACCTGGACGCGGCGCTGTATTTACAATTTTCCGGCTTCGCCGAGTATCTGACCGAGGACAAGATGCCCTATAAACTCGGCAGAAGCTATCAAACTCCGCCGTTTGGGCCCTTCCGCGCTAAAGACGGGGATGTTTTAACTATTTTCGGTACGGGACCCATGTGGCCTGATTTCTGCAAGGTGGTCGGGGTGGAGCACCTAAGTAACGACCCCCGGTTCAATACCGACGAAGCCCGCCAGAAGAACCGCGAGGAAATCGGCAGGCTGCTGGACGAAGCTTTCGGTAAAAAGACGCGGGCGGAATGGGCGCAGATTTTCCGCGACAATAAAATGCGCTGCGACCCGTGCTTGACTTATGAAGAGATATGCGCGCACCCGCAAATGGCTGCTAACGACATGATTTATACTACCAAACACCCCACCCGGGGAGAAATAAAGATGCTGGGGGTGCCCATCAAGCTAAAGAAAACCCCGGGCAAGCCGCAAGGACCTCCGCCGCTGCTGGGGCAACACACCGAAGAAATCCTGCTTAAGCTGAGGTATAAGCCAAAAGACATCGCGGAGCTGGAAAAGCAGGGCATCATCAGAACAAATAAAAAGAAAAGGTAATCCGTTTTTACTTGGTTACCGTCATCACCAGCTCATAATCCGACGGCGCTATCTCCTGGCCGATTTCCGGATAGGGATTCAGCGTAAAATTAAAGGTATACTGGTTAAAAACTTCCTGCGCCGTGCTGCTGGTGCCGCCGGAAATGGTGAGAACTATTTCAGAGGAGGAGCCGCTCAACGTAATCAGCATCTGGCTTTTAGCCTCCCCCGCCCAGACACATTCCACCCCGGTTGGACAGCGGCTATCTGAGATAACTTCAACGAATTTTATGGATAAGTCCTCGCCAGTGATGTCGGCGGTTTTTCCCGCGGGTAAAGTAAACTCCTCTCCCAAAGAAGCGTGAATATTCCCGCCGCATGATAACGTCATTACCGGCAGGATTAAAGAGATAACCAGTACACCGATAATCAGTAAGTTCCTTTTCCTCATGCTTGTTCCAGCACGATGCGTGCGTCAACGGCGATAACCGAATCTTTATAGGCAAATACCGGATTAAGATCAAGTTCTTTAATTTCCGGCGTTTTTTCCACCAAACTCGATACCTTAAGCAGGACGCCCACTAGCGACGCTATATCCGCCGGCTCCTGGCCGCGGTAGCCATTAAGCAGGGCATAACCTTTTATTTCTTTTATCATTGCTTCGGCATCCCGCTTGAGAATAGGTATCAGGCGGAAAGAAACATCCTTTAAGACCTCGACGAAGATGCCTCCCAGGCCGAACATGATAACCGGCCCGAACTGGGCATCTTTAGACATGCCGACGATTATCTCGATGCCCGGCTTAGCCATGCTTTGTACCGATACACCTTCTATTTTAGCGTTGGGGTATTTCTGGCGGACGGAGTCTATGATTTCCGCATAGGCCTTTTTCAATTCCGCCGCATTTTTCAACCCCACCTTAACACCGCCGGCATCGGTCTTGTGGATAATATCCGGCGAGGCAATCTTCAAGACTAAAGGAAAACCGATTTCTTCCGCGATAGCGGCAGCTTCCTTTTGAGTTCTTGCCAGGCGAGTTTCTACGACTTTTATACCGGCAGCTTTAATGACCTGTTTGGCTTCGATCTCCGTCAGGATAGTCCTACACTGTTTTTTTACATCGCTCAAGACGTTTATCATGTTTTCTCCTAAGTACCGCCATCGATATCAATAGCCTTGCCGGTAATATAAGCCGACTGGTCAGAAACCAGGAAAAAAACGAGGTCGGCGATTTCTTCCGGTTTGCCAAGTCGCCCTAAAGGCACGCTGGGACCCGGACCTACTTTCTTCGATTCTTCCTCGACAGCCTGCTCCAAGGTGATGCCCCGAGCCTTCGCCCGTTTGATTATCTCCTGGTCTCTTAAGTTCGTTTCAAAGCCGCCGGGATTGATGACATTAACGTTGATTTTGTATGGCGCCAGCTCTAAAGCTAAAGTCCTGCCCAGTCCGAGCACACCATGCTTGGAGGCGCAGTAGCCGCTGCTGCCGGCGTAGCCCTGCGTCGCCGCCTTGGAGCCGATGAGTACGATTTTCTTTCCCTCACCATTGGGAATCATCGTCTTAGCCACCGCGCGTGCAATCAGGAATGAGCCGGTTAGATTAATGTCGATAATCGCTCGCCAGTCATTTTCAGATAGGTCAACGACGGGCGTGGTCATAGCGCCGCG
>JBGOXC010000083.1:0-5726 GCA_041478935.1 Dehalococcoidia bacterium | reverse complement strand
GGTTAAGTCTTTTTCAGCCATAAACCCATTCTCTCGATTAGTTTGGTGGGACATTTCTGCGGGCGTAGCGCAGAACGATTTTCACCAATTATGTCATTGTGTTTTCCATGTTGTCAAATAGTTGGCAACTGTTGACGTTAGCTGACTGTTAAGGCTATTATCTGAAATATGCACCGAATTTTAATTGAAGGTATTCAAGACGATAACGCCACGCTGACCGACGCCGCCCAGTTGCATCATATCCGGGACGTGCTACGCTTAAAGGTTAATGACGCAGTGACTATTTTCGACGGTACTGGGCATGAGTTTAACGGCGGAATTACTTCCATTAATAAAAAACAGGCGGTTTTTAAGTTGACGCCGCTGCAAAAACAGCAAAGCAATAAAATCGCCCTCACTATAGCCTGCGCCATACCCAAAGGCAGCCATATGGACGATATCATCGACCACCTGACGCAATTAGGGGTAAAGCGTATTATCCCCATGCGGACGGATAGGGTAGTGGTAAAACTTGATGACGCTAAATCAGAGGCCAGACTTAAACGCTGGCAAAAAATCGCCCAGAGCGCCGCTCGCCAGTGTCAACGCAGCGATGTCCCCATCATCACGCCGGTAACCGATATTGAAAAAGTAATTGCGGATTCTCAAAACTTTAACCTCAAACTTGTCCCACACCTTACCGGCAAACGTAAGCCGATAAAGGGCATTCTGTTTAAAAGCAGCTATAAAAATATCATCGTGCTCATCGGCCCCGAGGGCGACTTTACTCCCGCGGAAGTAGAGTTAGCTTTACATAACGGTTTTACCCCGGTGTCTTTAGGAGACACCGTTTTGCGTGTGGCTACCGCGGCTATTGCTGTGGCTGCTTATATCAGGTTAGCTTTCGATAAACGATAATTATTTCCCCCGTCACCAGGTGCTTGTCTAGGAATGGCACATTACTGCGGTGGTAGGGGTATTTTCCTCCATTTATATTTTTGGCTACGTTTTCATTTTCCGCATTATACTTTAAAGCTGCTGGGATTAAAAATGATTCTTAGTGGAACATATACAAATCTTTATAAAAACATTGCATAAATCTCCGGGTATTTTTATAACCACAATATATAATGTCAGATGGAACATGAATAGAAAGTACAATTTAGCGTATCAAATAACCACTTTTTCTTTGAGAAGATATTTACAGTTTATTTATATGTCTTAAGTGCGATTTTATGTATCATATACGTAAAAAATAGTAAAAATATAACAGTAATGTGAGTCTATTAAGGGAGTTTCTATGAGTGCAGTTTTAATTTTATCGGACAAACCACTGATATCAAAGAAAGAGGAGCAGGTTCTTACCAAGAAAGGCTTGCAGATCACCAAGTCCTCTAAATATTCGTTGTCTAGCGAATACTCGATTATAACCGGCAAGCTTGATTATAACGTCATCATTATTGACGATTCTTTGCGGGATGTTGACCCCTATAAAATTTGCCGTAAGCTCCGTGGTTTCTCTAAAGCAACGATTATACTCCTTGGCAATAGACTATCTACCGAAATGTGGGATAAATGTAAAGAAATCGGCTTTGACCAATATTTTAAGAAGCCCGTATCTTCCAGCAAACTAATCGAACAGATTGTTAAAGCGGCCAGAAAAACTAAAACTAGAAAAAACCCTGTAAAATCAGAGTCAAAACGCGCCACTTCGCCGATGAAGGCTGCCGTTACGAAGCGTGCTGCTATTAAAGAAACCTTGACCGACGCCATACCAGTTGTAGAAAAGACCGGATCTGTCGCCGCCCGGACCACTCCTGATGTCACCAAAACGCCGGATAATTCCACCAGCATCTGGTCCGACCCTAAAGTCGCTAACTTGATAAGTGCTTTCTTGAAAGGTAAGGTCAAGCAAATAACTCCGGAAATTAATTTAGGTCTTGATGAAGGATATTCCTATCGCGAGGCTGAAAATATCATGGGGACCACCAGCAAAGAAACAGTCCTGATTTTTGAAACACTGGCTAAACAAGGACTGCTCATAAAGCGTGATTTTGAAAAAATGCTCGCTAGCCCTAATGGTGAAGTCCAGATGATACCCATGGAAATGTGTCCTAATTGCGACTCCCCGGATTTAACCAGGGGTCAGCTGATTGAACACTTCCATTGCGGGCATATCGGGCTGGAAGAGGAGTTTGTTCATGGATTTAACCAGATTTGCCCTAAATGCCATCGGGAGTTAAAACTTATCGGTACCGATTATCGAAAACCGGGTTTACGCTACGTCTGTAACCGCTGTCATGGCATATTCCCCTCGCCGATGATTAAAAACCGTTCCTTGAAAACGGGTACGATATATCCTCTCGAAGACCTGCACTATATCCGCCTCTATTCTTACACTCTAAACGAAACATACCGTCAAAAGCTTGAGTTCGAGCTGGAGCCGAAGAAGCAGCTTATGGACTATCTGGTTCGTCTGGGCTATTCCGTTCAAGAATCAGCGCAGGTACAGGGTCGTTCCGGTGCCACCCACAAAATTGATATCTTGGCTACTATGGATGACCTCATCACCAGCCATACCGTTGCCATCGGTATATTAGCGGCTTCCACTGATGACGCTGAAGTGTCTATCGACCCGCTTTTTAACTTTGATAGCCATATTTATGACACTGGCATTGATGGCAAAATGGTTATTGCTGTTCCACGTTTCACCCCCGAAGCCATGAAATTTGCCGAAAGGCAGGGCATTAGAGTATATAATCTTGCAGAACTAAGAGACCTGCTGTCTTGGAAAATCCAGCTCAACCAGATGATCGACGTTAATGAAAAAGAGCAGCCGGCGAAGTTCGCTAGCAGACCGGATAACGGCGATAAATCTAACCCCAAGGCTTGGTTAAAATGGCTTCTGGAGAATAGAGGCTATAATGTTGAGGAAAAACTCAAAGTGACCGGTCGCTCTGGTGCGGAACGTACCATTGATGTTTTTGCCCAGAAAGATGACGGTATCATCAACCATAAACTTGCGGCTTGTGTCATCACTGATGAAGATGTCTTTGAAAGTGATGCCAATGAAGTTATGCAGTTTGATACCGCGGCTTATGATACCGGCATCCGGGACAAAGTCCTTATCTGCGCTTCTACATTAAGCAAGGAAGCCAGGCAGTTCGCCCAATATCAGCGTATTAAAGTTATTAAAGCCAAAGAGCTGGTTGATTTTTCCGCCCGGCGTGAGACAAAAATTATTGCAAATAGTGTTAGGGTTTAATGCTTGGCTTGTTAGACTGGTGAGAGAAAATGATTAAAAACATCATCATCGCGGTCGTCGTTCTTTGCCTGTTAGTCTCTTTTGTCGTTGTCATGCCGTCCAAACAAAGTTTTCTTTCTCTTGGACTAGGTATTGGCATCGCTGTTATTATCCTGGTTAATTTTATCATATCGGCTTCCTCTAAAAAAAAGTATATTGAACGTTCAGCAATCTGGGTGCCGGTACTAAGTCTTTCAAGCTTCTTTTTCCTCCTGCCGGTTATTTTTGCCGCAGTACTAAATTACTGGGGAGAGTTTTCTATTACTACCTGGATTCTACTCATTAGTCTTACCTTAACCTTGTATTATAATTTCCTTAACGTTCCTTTAGCTATCTACCAGAAACGTCGCGAGATTAAACAGCTTAGTTCACCGGCATATTTTCCCTCCCTCACTATCCTTATCCCCGCCTATAACGAAGAAAAGGTGTTAGGCCGCACACTTAACACTGTCCTTGAAGCCACGTATCCCGATAAGGAGATTATCGTTATTGATGATGGTTCCAAAGACCAAACTTACCACATAGCGAGGAGTTATGAAAATCGGGGAGTCAAAGTGATTCATCGCCCTAATGGCGGTAAGGCCACCTCCCTGAATCATGGTTTACTTTTCGCCCGCGGTGAAATTATTGTCGTTATCGATGCTGACAGCCAGATTTGTAAAAATACCCTGGTTGAATTAATCAAGCCCTTCCGCAATCCGGAAGTGGCTGCCGTTGCTGGCAATATCAAGGTTCTCAATCGCGTTAATCTGTTAACCAATTGCCAGGCTCTGGATTATATTGCCAGCATCAATATCTATCGCCGGGCGCTGGACGTATTTGGCAGCGTCACCGTAGTTCCGGGTGCCCTCGGGGCTTACCGCCGCGATGCTATTAAAAGCGGCGGATTCTATGACACGGATACTCTAGTAGAGGATTTTGACGTAACCGTCAAAGCCCTTAAAACCGGCCAGATTGTCCAGGCAAGCGGTTCAGCTGTCTCCTATACTGAAGCTCCCAGGGCTCTTAAAGACCTGGTTAAGCAAAGACTAAGATGGTATCGCGGTAATTTCCAGGCTATCTGGAAACACCGTGACGTCATATTTAATTCCCGATTCGGCTTTTTACAGAGATTGTCTTTTCCCCACATGATTATATCCATGATATTTTTACCGCTGGCCGGTCTGGTTAACCTGGGCGCGACTATCCTGATGATTGTCCAGGGAGATGGTTTTATTCTCGTGCCGGCCTTCCTGTTTTTCTTTGCGCTCCAGTTGCTGCTAGCTCTTTTGGCTATTCAACTGGATAATGAAGATAAAAGGTTGGCTATATACTCGCCGTTCTTGATTGTGGGCTACAAACAGCTCTGCGACCTTATCATGATGAAAAGCCTCATCGACGTTCTTACCCACAGCAAGAAACTCAAGTGGACGAGCGCTCAGCGGATTGGGGCGGCAACAACGGGTCAGCGACTTTAACGCGGCGTGTTATTTCACTTTATCGACGCATGGTATTCCTGCAAAGGTGTCACGTCCGATTTTCCCTCTAAGTAAGCAGCTATGCCTTTTGCTGCTGCTAGCGCCGCCGCAAGAGTCGTGATATACGGGACCTTGTATTTGATGGCTGCCTTGCGGATATATGAATCGCCGTACATGCTTAATTTGCCCGCCGGTGTGTTGATTACCAGCTGGATTTCCTTATTTTTTATCGCATCGGTGATATTAGGCCGGCCCTCGTGTTCTTTGAGGATATGCGTCGAGGGGATGTTTTTACTGGTTAAAAAGGCGTGCGTGCCAGCCGTAGCCATAATCTTAAAACCGAGCTTGTCGAACTGTCTCGCCACTTCTTCTACTGCCGGGCGGTCGTTTTGCGTAACGGTGATGAGCACGGTTCCGTTGGTGGGCAGCGGTGTAACCGCCTCCTGTGCCTTCCAGTATGCCAGCCCGAACGATTTAGCTATCCCCAGCACCTCGCCGGTGGATTTCATCTCCGGTCCCAGCACCGGGTCAACCTCCGGGTACATACTGAAGGGGAACACTGCCTCCTTTACCCCGAAGTGCGGAATATGCCGGTTCTTCAGCTTCAGGTCTTTAAGCCGCTTGCCCAACATCAATTGTGTGGCTAAATTAGCCATGGATATGCCGCACACTTTAGAGACCAGCGGCACGGTGCGGGAGGCGCGTGGGTTCGCTTCCAGCACGTAGACGACATCTTTGCAGATGGCATATTGAATATTCATCACCCCCACCACCTTAAGCTCGCTGGCGATGCGCCGCGTATATTCTTCTATCGTCTTGATGTGCTTATTGGGTATGCTGACCGGCGGAATGACGCAGGCGGCATCGCCGGAGTGAACGCCCGCGTATTCTATATGCTCCATTACAGCCGGGATGAAGACTTCCTCGCCATCAGAGAGGGCATCGGCTTCGGTCTCGATGGCGTTTTCCAGGTAGCGGTCGATGAG
>JBGOXC010000046.1:0-7510 GCA_041478935.1 Dehalococcoidia bacterium | reverse complement strand
GAAACAGTCGTGCACTTCGGCTAAATCGATTTCATTAAAGGGGTCTTTGATACCCGCCATGGCATAAGCCTGCTTACTGGCGCGTACCGTTTCTTCCATATGTACCATATCGTACTCCGGCTGGAGGTAGCCCTGCCGCGCTCCCACGGCAAGTCCCACGCCCTTAATCAATACATAGTCGTCGCGGAACTTTTTTGCTATATCTGCCCGGCAGAGAATCGCCGCTGCCGAGCCGTCACTGACGCCGCAGGCATCGTAGAGTCCCAGCGGCCAGGAGACCATCGGGGCGTTAATAGCCATTTCTTCCGTAATTTCCCGCTGGAAATGCGCCCGGGGGTTCAGTGAGCCGTTATGATGGTTTTTCACCGATATTTTCGCCAAGACCTGCTTAAGTTCTTCATAGGTCAGGCCGTAGTGCGCCATGTAGCGTGTAGCCATGCGCGCGAAGAACATCGCCGCCGACATGCCCCACTCCATCGTGCCGTCGCCACCGGCGCCGGATACCGTGCCGAGACCACCCATGCCTTGGTCTTTAAGCTTTTCCACACCAATCGCCAGGACGACATCATAAACGCCGGAGGCGATGCCGAAGCAGGCGTTGCGCAGGGCTTCGGTGGCGGTGGCGCAGAGATTCTCCACGCGGGTGACGGGAACGTAATCCAGCTTAAGCGCGGTGGCGCAGGGCTCGGCGGTGTTAATGCGGGTTGAACCGAACCAGACCGCCTGGATATCCTTCATTTCAATACCAGCGTCTTCGACAGCCTCGGAAGCAGCATCTACCAGCATATCGTCGGCGCTTTTTTCCCAGTTTTCTCCGAACTTGGTGCAGCCCATGCCGACAATGGCGACTTTATCTTTAATACTTTCCATCTTTTACTCCTTTCCCAGCCAGCTTGCCCGGGGCGGCATGCAGCGCCAGAAATAGTTGTGAATGCTGCCACCTACGCCGAGCGTTCGGAAACTCATCTCCACGTCCATGCCCACCTTCACTTTATCGGCAATCATGTCTGTCATGCCGAAGAGCGCTCGGCCGCCGCCATCAAAATCCACCATGGTATCCACCATCGGGCGGGCGAAGGCGGGGATGTCCGCGCCGTGTTTTAAAGTGAAGGTAAAGACCTTGCCCTTTTTATCGGCGAAGGAGTAAGGCTCGAAGTTGTCTTTGGTATGGCATTTAGTGCAGATACGCTGCGGGGGATATTGAACCGTCCCGCAATTAAGGCACTTGACGCCCTGCAGCGCATAGATAGCGTCCCGTTCGCGGGCGATGACAGAAGCCGAAGCCCCCCCGAACCGCTCCGGGTCGGACGCGGCGAAATCGCGGTAGGCACGGTATTCATCCTGGCGTATGAGCATTTTTGATGCCAGGCTGCGCTTGATGCCCCATTTGCCCGTGATATTTTTTATTTTATCCGTTACTTTAAAAAGCAAAACATCCGCGCCGTCACCATAGCTAGCGACGAGGATTTTATCGCCGGGCTTAGCCTCTTCCAGCGCGGCGACCAGCAACATCAAACTAAAAGCCGTGCCGGTGTTGCCCAATTTTTCAAAGAAAGGCTCCTGCACCTGTTCTGGCTTAAGACCCAGCAGACCCGCCAGCTGGCGGTGCCTACGCAAGTCCGGCCCGTAAAAGACGACTTTAGTGATATCTTTGATATCCATGTTAGACTTTTCCAGAAAGCCTTTAACCGCCTGGGGCAGTATTTTAAGGCAGCCTTCCTCAAAGACGAAGCGGTCTTCCCAGGAACGGACATTTTTGGCTCCGCTGGCACGCCAGACATCTAGCAGCTCGTTAGAGAGAGAATAGCTGCCCTCCAGCGTAGCGATGACATCTTTATCGCCAATTATAAAGGCGGCGGCACCATCACCAAACCCAGTATCCATACCGCCGGCGCCCAGACGCAGGTCGGCAGCCGTGACCAGCAGATTTTTCGCCGAACCGGCTTTGACGGCATCGGCTGCCATTCTTAAGGCGGCGGTGCCAGTACGCAGCGAGTCGGTAATGTCCGCCGTTAAAATATCGTACCGTAAATCTATAGCCCAGGCGGCGGTGGTCGCTGCCAGCTTCTCGCCATAGGGCGGGGTGGTGGAGGCGAAATAAAGCCCGTCAATCGTCTTGCGCTCCATGGTACCCAGACAGTCGATAGCCGCCGCCACCGCCATCGTCAAGCTGTCTTCATCCCAGTTAGCCACCGCTTTTTCGCTTTGAACGCCGGTGCTCAAGCGGCGGAGGGGAACATAAGCCCCGTATGAAACGATACCTGCCATAAGCTCCTTTCCTGATGAAAGTACCAAGTAACACCCATGTTCTGCACAAGTTTAATCCCTGTGCTAGAGCTTGTCAAAAATCTTGTGTTATTGACGCAATAGCAAAAAGTGATATAATCGGTTAAGCTATTTTGTATCTAGCTCTTCAGGAGGGGAAACATGAATATTTTAGTCACAGGCGGGAGCGGGATGTTCGGGAGAAAAACGGTAATGTACCTGGTTAAAGACCGCGACGTTAATACCGTGGTCTCTTTAGATTTAACGCCGCCGCCGGTTTGGTTCATGAAATCAATCGAGAAAGACGCCAAGAAATTCCATTTCGTCCAGGGGAACGTGGGAGAAATTGAAGATATCCTGAACGCCATGAAAAAATATAACATCGATAGGATAATTAATTGGGCTTTTATCATGATAGCAGCCAACGCCCCCACAGAACCGCGGCTGGCAGTGAAGGTGAATGTCATGGGGATGAGCAACGCCTTCGAGGCGGCGAAAATCATGGGCGCCAAGCGCGTCATTTACGCCAGCTCGGAGACAGTTTATGGCCCGCAGGCGATGTACGGCATGAGGGAAGTAACCGAGGAAGACCAGACCAATCCCCAGCATTCTTATGCCGTATGTAAAAAGCTGGCTGAGATACTGGCGGATAACTATACGGAGCAGTTCGGGATGAGCTTTACCGGCGTCCGCCCTACCATCGGCTATGGACTCGGCAGCCGGTCACCGGCACAATACTGGGGAGACATGGTCACGAACTGCGCGATAG
Source organism: Dehalococcoidia bacterium (assembly GCA_041478935.1). Classification (GTDB taxonomy): domain Bacteria; phylum Chloroflexota; class Dehalococcoidia; order Dehalococcoidales; family RBG-16-60-22; genus RBG-13-51-18. Next base: position 4,476 of record JBGOXC010000046.1, on the reverse strand, counting down.
GCAAACCATTTTCAATGGAAGGCGACGGTAACGAACTAGCATCGCTGGTATCGGCAGACGACCTAGCGGAGTTTACCAGGATTTTAATTAAAGCCAAGTCATCACCCCACCCAGTCTATAACGTCGGCGGGCCGGCAGTAAGCCCGCGCGACCTGGCGGCAGTAATCAAGAAATACATCCCGGAGGCCAAGATAACTTTCGGGGAAAAAACGGTAATGGGCCCCGATAGCCGTCTTGGTGGGCTGCCCTGGCTGGTGAGCGAAAAACGGGCGAAAAAGGACTTCGGATTTTCCTGCATGCCAATGGAAAAAGCAGTCCTCATCCACATTAACGACGCGCGGCTGGAGGCGGGGCTAAAACCAATAAAGGGATAACATTAAAACATAAGGGTGAAGATATGGCTTTAAATAATGCCAAATCCGAGGTAATCCTGTATCCCGTCCCCAATATCCCGCTGGTTAAAGCCGGCGATAATATCGCAGAGATAATATTTCAGTACGCGAAAGAGGATAATTTTGTTTTCGAGAACCATGATATTTTCGTGGTCACCCATAAAATAGTTTCTAAGGCGGAAAACGCCCTGGTAAGACTCGCCGAGATTAAGCCATCCGCTCAAGCCAAGGAGCTGGCAGAGAAGACCGGACGAGACCTGCGACTCTGCCAGGTTTACATCAATGAAAGCAAAGAAATACTCGGCATCAATGGCAGGCACGTCATCACCCGCCATAGATTAGGCTTCATGGGTACCGGGGCAGGGGTAGATAGTTCCAACACCAGCCCCGCCGGAGAAGAAATGGTTACCCTCCTCCCTAAAGACCCCGACGCCAGCGCCCGCAAGATACGCTCCGAACTTAAGCAGTTGACCGGCAAGGAGTTAGCGGTGATAATCTGTGATACTTTCGGTAATGAATTCCGCCACCATAACATCAGCTTCGCCGTCGGTATAGCCGGCATACATCCCAAAAAAGTTACCGACACGGTTGACCTTTATGATAAACCTAAACAAACCTCAACCCCCCAGGTAGACGAAATCACCGCCGCCGCCGGTATACTGATGGGGCAGGCGGATGAGGGGATACCGGTGGTAATCGTACGCGGGGTGCAGTATACGGTCAGTGAAGACGCCAGCATAAAGGACATACTCATATAAAGAAGCAGCACAGCCCTTCCCGGTACAGCAGGCAGGACTGCTTAAAATTATTATCTATTTTTCTTTCTTATGCGACCCGGTATACATATGGGAGGGTCCCGCCGAAAATACTAGAGTAGGTTTTTGAATGTCGTGGAATTCCCAGGGGCAGTGCATGGTCTTTTTAGGGATGCAAAACAAGGTGCTTTTGGTAGTAGCGTGGTACTCATCCCCGAGGATGATGGACATTTCCCCGCCCAGATTGCGGGGCTTAGCGGGGTTAGCCCCGGCCATACCGATTAGTTCCGGCCACTCGTGGTCGTGGACGGTCGCCGGCGCGCCGCCGGTTCCCCTGAATATCCAGACGAAGTCGGTATAGAAGGCACCTTTAACAATGTCTTCTTCAATATGCATAATGCGGGCGCTTTTTAAATTAGGGTTCCGGGGAGGAGGAGGAGGCATATTCTTTTTCTTATTCGCAGCGACGGAAAAATCCTTATAAAGATGGTCGACGATGGCGTACTTTTTCTTACTATTGGGCTTCACCTGGGGCACGATGGTACGGGTATATTTGCCGGTGATGGCAATAATGATGAAAAAGGTTGGGCGGACGATTTTATTGAAAAGCATCGGGCCATGCACTAAACCAGCCGGAATGAAGATGATGCTATTCTTTTTAATCACCTCCGGGTTGCCATCCAGCCAGACGGTAATCTCTCCACCCATGTCTTGCGGGTCGTCAAAATGCCCGCCGGCTAAGGCGATAATATGGTCGAAGTCGTGTTTATGCGGCACACCAACAGGCTCTTTAGCGGCGCCACTCCAAAGCCAGGAGCAGTCCACATAAAAGAAACCTTTTTGTTTACTTTCATCGGTGGACATGAGGTGGGTGACTTTAACGCCGGGAATAATATCTTTGTCAACGGTCTTCTCTTGGAGCTCCAGGGGATAAGGGGCGGGGTCGTGAATAAGGCAGTTGGCGTATTTGAACTTGGCCATGGCATACCCTCCGCTTAATATTTGGCTATTGGCGGCATTATAACACACGAGGGAGAGAAGCCCCAAAAAACCGCCCACCAGAATAATCTGATGGGCGGCAAGAGTTCTTTTAAAAATCCAGATTACTTGGCTTTTTCTTTTTTATGAGAACCGGAATACTCGCCCTGTGGTCCGGCGGAGAAAACAACCGTTGGATATTTAATATCATGGAATTCCCACGGACAGTGTTTTAAACCAGCGGGGATGCAGACATAGGAACTCTTTTTAGTAGTGTGGTATTCGCCGTCAAGGTAAATAGCCATCTCACCCTCAATCTTACGCGGCTTCTTCGGGTTAGCGCCCACCATAGCCAGCAACTCCGACCATTCATGGACGTGTTCCGGTGCTGGCGCATTACCCGTGCCACTGTAGATTTTAACGACGTCTACATAGAAAGCGCCGGAAATCATGTCATCCTCAATATGCAGGACGCGGGCGCCTTTAGTGGTGATAGGCGTTTTGGGACGCGGTAATTCTTTAAAGTCGCCGCCGACGGAGAAATTCTCTTTAGTATGGTCCATTAATGAATACCGTTTTTTCGCCGAGGGTGTGGAAGGTTGGGAAGCGCTTTTACGCGAATACTGGCCGGTCATGGCGATAACCAGGAATAGCACCGGATGATTTATCCTAGTAAACATAAACGGGCCGTGGATGACGCCCGCCGGGACGAAAATTAGGTGATTCTTGGTGAAGACTTCCTTATGACCGTCCAGCCAGACGGTTACTTCACCATCGAGGTCCTGGTCATTACCCGGATACCCGCCAATTAAACCGATAACCTGGGAATATTCGTGGGTATGGGGCTCACCGACCGGTTCTTTGGCCGCACCACTCCACAGCCAGGTGGTATCAACATAAAAGTAGTTGTCCAGCACTTTATCGGTCGCCGTTATAAGATGGGTAGTCTTGACGCCCGGTACCGGGTCTTTTGCCGTGCCGACTTTACCCTTAAGCTCATCAGGATAAGCGCCGGGTTTATCGACAAGACATTTTCCCCATTTTTTTACTGCCATATATCTCCTTTTCAAAATCTGTATTTTTACGAGTGAATTTAAAACTCTTTATTATTTAAGCATATTCTTGACCGCCGCCACCGCCGCGGTTTTATCATAGCCGTATTTTTTGCGCAGCTCTTCACCGCTGCCGAAACCGGCATACACCTGCGGAATACCGAGCCGTTTAAACTTTTTGGGATAGACACCGCTATCGGCAAAGACATCCGCGATAGTGCTCGCCAGACCACCCTCCATAAGGTGGTCTTCTAAAACCAGAATGTTGTGGGTTTCTTTAACGGCTTTCAAAATCAGGTCTTTGTCCACGGGCTTGATGGAATACATATCAACAACGCGGGCTTTAATGCCGTCCTTTAAAAGGATATCGGCGGCTTCGAGGGCTTCAAAAACCATTTCTCCGTGAGCAAAAATAGTGGCGTCTTGGCCGTCGCGGGCGGTGAGGCCCATGCCGATTTTATATTCATATTTGCCGGGCTCGTAGAGCATGCGGTCTTTTTTGCCCTGCGCCAGGCGGAGATAAAGGGGGTGGGGATAGGTCATACTAAGGAGCATGATATCGCGCACCATATTGGGGTCGCCGATGGAGAGGACGGTCATATTGACCAGTGACTTCATGATGGAGATGTCCTCCATAGCGTTATGGGTTGAGCCTCCACCGGAGGACAGACCACCGCCGGTCCCGATGAAACGCACCGGCAGGTCCTGGTAGCAAATAGCGGTGCGGTTTTGCTCGCAGGCGCGCATCGTCATGAATGGTATCATGCCGGCGATGAAAGGAATATTGCCTTCCAGCGCCAGACCGGCGGCAATGCCGGCTAGATTTTGCTCGGCGACGCCGACATCGATATATCTATCAGGAAAGTCCTTTTTATACTCCTTTAACGCGCCGCCGGTATCCGCCGTTAAAGCCCAGACATTGCTATACTTTTGTCCCAGCTCGAGCATGGTATCGCCCATGACCGACCGGGCCGATAAAAATTCGCCGAAGTTGAACGTTACTTTCATTATGATGCACTCCTTACTTTGGCGTAGCCAGCTTCGATATCAGCCATGGCCTTTTCCATATCGGCTTTACTCAAGGCTCCGGCATGCCAGCCGATATCATGTTCCATAAACTTGACCCCTTTGCCCTTAACGGTGCTGGCGATGAGCACGGTGGGTTTTTCGCTGGTGATGGGCGGCAGGTTATCCAGAGCATCAACAATCTGGCCCATATTGTGACCATCCAGCTCGACCACGTTCCAGTTAAAAGCCCTCCATTTATCCGCGTAAGGCTCAAGGTGCATGTATTCGCCG
>JBGOXC010000006.1:0-12676 GCA_041478935.1 Dehalococcoidia bacterium | reverse complement strand
GCAGGGACTTTCATGGAGCACAAGCCCTGGCCGGTGGAAGATTCTAAAGTTCCTGATACCGTCCTGATGAAAGAACTGGTGCCGACGGCATCGTTCTCGCCACATCCGGTGACCTCGGACTTCCAGAAATATTGGGACAACCTGGGCAGGCCTTATGAGATTGAAATGGCGATGATTTTCGGCGCCAACATGGTACGCAGCACCCAGAACCGCGAGATTGCTGAAGACTTCTTTAAGAGGATACCGTTTATCGTCTCCTTCAACATCCTGCCCAACGAGTTTTGCGAGGGCTTTGCCGACATCGTCCTGCCGGACTGCCATCCGCTGGAAACCTACTGCCTCTTCTCTTCCCACGGGCCGTTCTTCAACTACCCCATCGGCATGGAAGGCTGGGATTTCCCCATCCGCCAGCCGGTGGTTCAGCCCGCTTACGAGCGGAAGAATAAAGTTGAAGCCCTGTGGGAAATCGCCGATAGGCTGGGCATGAGGTCGGAAATGAACGCCTACTATAACGTCTACTTCTCCAGCTTCGGCGGCGAGGCCCTCATCAGCGGCGATATCGCTTCCGTCAGAGACGTGAAGATGATTGACCCCAAGAAAGTAACCGTCCTGATTAAACCCAACGAAAAGATAACCTACCACGAGATGATGGACCGCGCCTTCAAGTTCTACTTCGGCGAAAAGCACGGCCTGAAATATATCTCCAAGGAGGGCACCATCCATTGGGACAAGAAGGTCAAGGAAGCCTACTGGAGATGGTACGTTGACGTGCGCATACCCATCTACATGGAGCACATCGCCGAGCTCAAAGAAGAAATCATGAAAAATGCTAAGACCATCGGCATGGAGCTGGAGTGGGAGCAATTCACCCCGCTTATCAGCTACTTCCCGGCGCAGGTAGCCAGGGAGAAGACTAAAGAGTTTGACCTTTATAGCTTCTCTTACCGCGATATCCTGCATAACGGCACCTATACCATGGAAATGCCTTGGCTGGACGAGGTCAGCCAGATGAACCCGTACACCTATAACATCACCATGAACGCGGATACCGCCAAGAAAAAGGGCTTAAAAGACGGCGACCTCATCTGTCTGGAGTCGTCTTACGGGCGCAAGACTACCGGCACCCTAAAAACTATGCAGGGGCAGCATCCCCAGACCATATCGATTTCGGCATGTTCCGGCGCCTGGGCCAAGGGCGCACCGATAGCTTACGGCAAGGGCACCAACTTCAACATCCTGCTGGAGTCCGACGCCAAACACGCCTGCCCGGTCTGCTGGAGTCAAGAAACCGCCACCATGGTTAAGGTCTACAAAATCGACCACAGAATCGAATTCGATGCTGCAGGAGGGATGAAACTATGAGATGGGGAATGGCGATAGAACTTAAGCGATGCATCGGCTGCAACGCCTGCGTTTTAGCCTGCAAAGCCGAACACTTCCTCCCGCCCAAGATATTCTGGAACCGGGTGCTTATCGGCGAGAAGGGGAAATATCCCCAGGTAACCAAGCTGATATATTCCGTAAGGTGCAATCACTGCGCCGAGCCGAAATGCGTTAAGGTCTGCCCCACCGGTGCCACCCAGCAGCGCGAAGACGGTATAGTCTGGGTGGACGATACCAAGTGCGTGGGCTGCCGCTACTGCATGGTTGCCTGCCCTTACCAGATGCGCCAGATGCCCGAAGACCCCGATGCGCAATACTTTCCCGGGCAGGAGCTGACCGAGCATGAGAAAATCGGTAAAGTCTTATATCCGCATACACCCGGCGTGGTACAGAAGTGCGTTTTCTGCAAGGAAAGAATCGACTCCGGCATCGCGGCGGGATTGACTCCCGGCGTCGACCGGGATGCCACCCCCGCCTGCGTCATCATCTGCCCGACCAAGGCGATACACTTCGGCGACCTTGACGACCCGAATAGCGAGATTAACCGGATAATCAAGGAAAAGCACGGCCATGCTTTCCATCCGGAGTTTGACACCGAGCCGTCGATTAGCTATATCGACTAATAGAGAAGAAGGGAGGCATAAAGAAATGAGTAATGTAAAACCGTTCGATTTCATGGTCAAATACCAGCAACAGAAAGACTGGATAGACGGAAGAGGTAACTTTATCGCTTTTGCCTTCTTCCTGGGAGGCATTAGCGGCGGCTTATACCTGGCAGCGGCATACTTCGATAACCTGCTGGGTATGTTTATCGCCTTTCTATTAGCGGCGTGCATGGGCGTATCCTACATGATACACCTCACCCACCCGATGCGCTTTTGGCGTATGTTCTTCAAGCCTAAGACATCGTGGATTGCCCGCGGCTTTATCTTTATCATGTTGTTTCTAGGCTTTACGGTAATACAGCTTATCCTTTCCCAGTGGGTGCCACAGGCGACCACCGCCATTACCGCACTTAAAGTTGTCGCCGGCATCTTCGCCTTTGCGCAATCAATTTATACCGGCTTCGCGGTCAGCTATGTCAACGCTATTAAGGTCTGGAACTCTGCCATTGTACCGATACTCTTCGTCACCTGCGGCATCAGCGGCGGACTGGCGATTCTCCTGGCGGTAATGATAGGCCAGGACAGCTCCCAGATTGTAGCGCTGGAAAACATCATCCGCATCGTGCTGATTGCTTTTGCCGTTATTGTCGGCGTATACCTCTGGAACGCCACCTACAGCAGCACCGCCGCCAGGGATGCGGTGGTGAGGCTTATCGGCGGGGCTTTAGCGCCGCTTTTCTGGATAGGCGTCTTCCTATTCGGCATCGTCGTGCCGGTAGTGATTTCTGTAACCACTTACTTTACCGGCCATGCGACAGACGCGCTGATGATTACCGCGGTGGTTAGCGAGATTATCGGCGGGCTGGCGTTAAGATTCGCCATACTTAAGGCGGGCGTTTACGCGCCACTGCTGCCGGCGGAATAGGATATAGACAAGAGTTATTATTGAAGAACCATCGGGCTGGAGTAATCCGCCCGGTGGTCTTTCTTTTTTAGTATTAAAACTGAAAATTAGAGTATAATTATTGAGAAATCCAAGGGGAGGAATAATGACTGCGGCGGCAGCTATCTACATCGGCACATCCGGCTGGTCTTACCCCAAAGGGGAGGGCACATGGAAGGGCTTTTTCTATCCTCCCGGCAAGATTAACGAGCTGGAATATTATAGCCAGTTTTTTAATACTGTTGAGCTTAACTCCTCTTTTTACCGTCCGCCCGACCCCGGATTTATTTATAACTGGATTAAGCGTGTGCCGAAAAATTTCCTCTTCGGCGTCAAGCTCTGGCAAAAGTTCACCCACCCCAAAATGTTTAAAGAAGCTACTGGCGAAGATGCAGTCATCGCCCAGAGTGACGTCGACTTGTTTAAAAAATGTTTGGAACCTATGGTGAAATACGGCAAGCTCGGGGCGCTGTTGGCGCAATTCCCCCCTAGCTTTAAAGATGACGCCTATGGGCAGCAAAGGCTTAGGGCTATTGCTAAAGCCTTTGGGGAATATAGACTAGCGGTTGAATTAAGGCACCGCTCCTGGAGTGATAACGCTCATACCGCCGAATTGCTTAGAGAAAACCATATGGCCTGGGTGCAGATAGACGAGCCGAAATTCAGCTCATCTGTAGCATTAGAGACGCCCATAACGGCGGATATCGCCTATTTCCGTTTTCACGGCCGTAACGCCAAGGACTGGTGGACCGGCGACGCGGAAACACGCTATAAATATCTCTACTCGGAGGAGGAAATTAACGAGCTGGCGGAGCGGATAAAAACTGCGGCGGCAAAAGTACGGCTGCTCTTCGCCTTCTTTAATAATCACTGGCAGGCTTACGCGCCACGCAATGCTAACGATTTGAAAAAAGCGTTAAAGATGCCGTTTGAGCAATTACCGCTCAACCTTGAAATAGTCCAGGAGAAAAGCGATACTAAAGGTGAAAAGGGGGATGGGTAGGGTATGCTCGATGAGCTATCGGTAAAAAACTTCGGCATTATTGAAGAGATAAACTGGAAGCTCTCGGCCGGCATGAACGTTATCACCGGCGAGACCGGCGCTGGCAAGTCGCTGGTGGTAGACGCCGTCGAAACGCTGCTGTCCGGTCAGGCGAAAGAAGAAGATGTACGCCACGGCGCCGATGAAGCGCGGGTGGAAGGTATTTTTCACCAGCATGACGGCGAGGAATATCAAGCGCTGCAGGAGCTGCTGACCGAAAAGGGACTGGAATCTGGCGACGGCACGATTCTCCTGGCGTGCGAGATTAAGCGGCAGGGTCGCACCACGCCGCGGGTGAACCGCCAGGCGGTGTCACGGGCGCTGCTCAAGGTTATCGGCATGGCGATGGTGGATATTCACGGCCAGAGCGAACACCTCTCCCTCCTCAGTAAAAGTAGCCACCTGGACTATCTAGACGCTTACGCTCATACGCTGGAAAAGCGGCAATCTTTCGCCGAAAAAGCCCAAACGCTGCACCAGATGGAGAAAGAAATCCAGTCACTATCCCGTGATGAGCAGGAGCTGGCGCGGCATATCGAACTACTCAATTTCCAGGTTGATGAAATTAAAAAGGCGGAACTGCAGGAGGGTGAGGAGACAGCGCTGCAACAAGAACTAACCATCCTGACATCGGCGGAAAAGCTAAAGGCGGCATCATTTGACATCTACCGTATCCTCTACGGCGAAGATAACGCCATTAACGCTACCTCGGCGCTGGATAAAGTTAATGAAACCCTACCGCTGATGAAGCAAATAGTCGATACCGACACTTCATTGAAGCCTAAAATGGATAATCTAGAGGAAATTATCAACGGACTTGAAGAGCTGTCGCGGGAAATTCACGCTTACGGCGATAGCCTCAACTTCGACCCTGAAAGGCTGGAGGAAGTGCAGGACCGGCTTGAGCTGATTAAGAGTTTAAAGCGTAAATACGGCGGCTCTATCCCCGAGGTGCTGGGTTACCTCGTTAAAGCGGAAAAAGAACTGGCGGGGCTGACCTCTTCCGGCGAGCGCCGAGAGGAGCTAGAAAAACAACGCGAGCAGCTAAAGAAAGAAATGGGGACTTTAGCCGCCAGGTTAACACAGGAGAGGACCAAGGCGGCGCAAAAAATCGCCGCGGCGGTGAAAAAAGAACTTGCCGAGTTAAGCATGGGGCGGGTGGAATTCCTCGTCTCTATGACGCAGGAGCCAGCGCCGGAAGGGATTCCCTTACCCGATGGCAAGGTTTATAAGTTCAACAACAATGGCGTGGACGATGTGGCTTTTTTGGCATCCACCAATCCGGGAGAACCGGCCAAAGCGCTGTACAAAATCGCCTCCACCGGCGAGATATCGCGTTTCATGCTAGCGCTGAAAAGCGCCCTGGCAGAGGCAGACACGATTCCGGTGCTTATTTTTGACGAAATTGATATCGGCATCGGCGGGCGCAGCGGCGAGGTTATCGGCCGGAAGCTCTGGAAACTGGCGCAAAATCACCAGGTGATTTGCGTCACGCATCTGCCGCAGATTGCGGCCTTCGCGGACGCCCAATACCGCGTGAGTAAGCAGACAGCGCGCGACCGTACGGTGAGCACTATTGAGCCATTGCAGGGAGAAGCGCGGGAAAAAGAGTTGGCGATGATGATTGGCGGCTCAAGCTACACGGAAAGCGCTCTGCAGGCTGCGCGGGAGCTTATCGCCAGGGCAGAGTCATGGAAAAAGGACTCGAGAGAAAAACAAAGCGCCCAGTTGAAAAATTAGTAGCGTTACTATTGGTAACTTTATATCTGATACTCTAACGCCTTCCGGCCGGAGAATTCCTGCTTGGTGTACCAGGTTTTTACGGCGGCAGCAATCTCTTTAGGCGCATCGAATACCCTTAACAGGTCGAAGTCTTCAGGAGAAATATTCCCCTGTGCCATTACCGTATTTTTCAGCCAGTCCAGGAGACCGCTCCAGTATTGGCTGGAGTACATGATAACTGGGAAGGGTTTAATTTTATACGTCTGGATAAGGTTGAGCACCTCGGTAAGCTCATCCATCGTGCCCAGCCCACCGGGCATAGCGATAAAAGCGGTGGCGTATTTTACCAGCATCACCTTGCGGATGAAGAAGTGATGGAAGGTGATAGTCTTATCGGCATAAACATTACATGCCTGGTCCACCGGCAGCTGAATGTTGAGGCCGACGGATTTTACGCCCGCCCGGCGCGCCCCCATATTGGCGGCTTCCATGATGCCGGGCCCGCCGCCGGTCATAATGTTAAAGCCGGCTTTGCCCAACAGGTAGGCCGTCTCTTCCGCCTGCTTAAAAAGTTCAGTATCCGGCTTGGTCCGGGCGGAGCCGTATATCGTCACCGCCGGTACGATACCGGCCAGGCTATCAAAGCCTTCGACGAATTCTCCTATGATGCGGAACATCCGCCACGAGTCTTCCTTAGCCATTTGGTTGATTTCATATTCGTTGTTCATCGTCCCTCCTGAAGAGGCATCTCTATTAATTGTTATTCAAGTCTGACGGTGTCGCCGTAATGAGGCACCATAGTATTATACCCATTATGCCCATGCAGATACTCGCTGAATTGCTCGGCGGATTCGGTTTCGCCGTGGGTAATGAAAATGCGTTTGGGGTTTACCGATAGATTAGAAAGCCATCTCATAAGGTCATCTCTATCGGCATGGGCAGAAAAACCCTGAATCTGGGCAATGCGGGCGCGGACGGGGTATAGCTGGCCGTGGATTCTCACGTTTTTAGCACCATCAAGAATCTGCCTGCCCAGCGTGCCTGCCGCCTGATAGCCGACGAACATTATCGTACATTCCGGCCGCGAGATGTTATTCGCAAGATGATGTTTGATTCTGCCGCCGGTGCACATGCCGGAGCCGGCAATTATCATGACGGTGCCTTTAATGTTGTTCAAGGTTTTTGATTCTTCAACCGTTTCTACCATTTTCAGGCCGGGGAAACCGAAAGGGGAGTTATGATTTTTCAGCAAATCTCTCATATCCTGGTCCATTAATCCGGCGTAGCGCTTAAATACCTCGGTTATTTCTATCGCCATCGGACTATCTAAGTAAACATCCAGTGGCGGGATACGTTTTTCCATTAGTAAGATATCTAGGTAATATAGAATTTCCTGAGCGCGCTGCAGGGCGAAACTGGGGACGATGATGTTGCCGCCGACGGCGAAAGCGTTCTTGACGATTTCTGTTAGTTCTTCACTGATGTCTTCGGTGCCTTCATGTTTGCGGTCGCCATAGGTTGACTCTATGACGAGATAGTCCGTAAACCGGAAAACACTCGGGTCATGCAGAATGGGGCGGTTCCACCGGCCGATGTCGCCGGAAAATAAAATACTCCTCTTTTCTCCACTCTGGCTGATGCGCAGTTTTATCATCGCCGAGCCGAGCACATGCCCGGCATCAAAGAAGGTAGCTTCGATGCCGTGACCGATATCTATCGTCTGGTTATACTCCACGGGAGAGAACAGAGGGAATGTCTTTTTAGCATCAGCAACGGTATACAGTGGGACTTCGGAATGCGGTCCTTTCCTGCCTTCCCGCAGGTGCCTCTTTTTCTTATAGGCGGCGTCTTCTTCCTGCAGGTGAGCGGCATCCACCAACATAATTTTAGCGATGTCCGCGGTGGCGGCGGTACAATAAACCCTACCCCGGAACCCTTCCTTCACTAGCTTCGGCAGCAGGCCGGAGTGGTCCAGATGGGCGTGGGTTAATAAAACAGCCTTTAGTTTCTTAGGCGAGCATCGGAAACGTTCCCAGTTACGGGACTGGAACTCTCTTTCCTGGTACAGACCGCAGTCCACGAGGATGGTGGTATTATTTACCTCTATCAGGTAGCGGGAGCCGGTCACGCCGCGGGCGGCGCCCATGAAGGTCAGACGAATATCCATTTATTTTATGATAGCATTTGCGGGGACGGGACACCAGCAAGGGATTAACTGATAGCGGCGGTTGGTTTTTCCACGAAGGGATTGGTACGCGAGGCAAGGGAAAACAGGAAGGGATATCGGTTTTTCAAAAATAGCATATAATCCAGCCATTGGTTGGCGAGTAAAGAATAAGCCCGCTGGGTGTCATTAGCAATGTGGGCGATATCATTTTCCGGCAGGTTATAGAACGTAGGTCGTGCCGCCAGCTCATCGCGTAAATGCACCACCGCCCAGAGGAGCTCGGCGTAAGTCTCGTTTTCAATAAGGTCGGCGTTTTCCAGCTGCCTGGTGAGCAGGTCCCCCTTATCTTTTAGAATGCGGTATAACATTTCAAGTTCGAGGCGGGCGGGAACGATCGTGTAATTATAATTAGTGAGTTTTTTATGGAGCTGCATAAAAGCTTTTTCCGTCCACTGCGCCGTAATGATAAAATCACGCCGTACACTGTCTATATTAGGGTCATAACTGGTGAAGATATGCAGTAGTTGATTGCCAACCTCGGTAAAAAATACGCCAATGAGCATGTTGAGGCGGTGCTTATGCATGCCGTATTGCCGACGTTGCGAAAACCACTCCACGACGTTGGTCAGCAATGTCACGAAGCTGCCGATGCCGATGATGATGAGGAAGATACTGAATGCTTTACCGCCGGTTGTGACTGGGGTGACATCGCCGTAACCGACCGTGGCAATGGTAACGATGGTAAAGTATAGAGCATCGACGAATGAAAGGTGCTCGATAGCCATCATCCCGATAGTGCCGATAATCACTACCACGATGGGTAATAGTAGCAGGAACCTGAATCTTTTAAAGCTGTACATCTCTTATATAGCTATAACTGAACCGCTACCCGGCTATGGATTAAGCTTCATGTGCTCTTTGCGCAGGCACTTATCCATGACTACCTTTAAGCCGGCTTTCTCCGCCGTATCGGCAGCGGCTTGGTTAACCACACCCTCCTGCATCCAGACGACTTTAGCACCTATCTTTATCGCTTCTTGGACAATGGTAGGGACATCTTCTGATTTGCGAAAAATATCCACGACGTCTACTTTTTCCGGGATTGATGAAAGGTCGGGGTAACTGGTCAACCCCAGTATCGTTTTTTCGCCGGGGTTGACCGGAATGATTTTATAGTCTTTTTCCTTGAGATAAGTTGCGACGATATTGCTTGGTCGCTCCAGATTAGCCGAAAGACCAACCACCGCGATAACGCGACTGTTCTTGAGGATTTCCTCTTCGATAGCCATCTTGCGTCTTCATTTTTATGATAATACGAAGAATAACCAAGATACAAGCTGTAAACCGATTCAAATTGGTCAAAATTTCTCGTATCTTGGTTATTTTCTTTACCCGATGAACATTTCTACCTTGGTTTTTCCTGCCATTTTGTTAAGCTCGCTGGTGAAAGCCGCCCAGTCAAAGCCGGTACGTTTGCGGTACAGGTAGTTGAGGCTCACTTTATCCTCGATGACGGACATCGTTACCATTCTCAAGCCTGGCAGTTGCTTCTTAAGGAAAGCGGATAATTTAGCTTCCAACGCGGAGTAGGCAGCCTGGTCCACGGAAAGCATAAGCTGCCCCCGTCCGAACACCGAGATGCGGTTACGGGTGAGCCAGTGAATCCCCAAGGCGACGAACACGAAGACGATGAGAATCGTGGTTATTAAAAAGTTATTGGTGGCGGCACCGATGGACGAAGCGATTAGCAGCAGGAGGAATCCTATCTCCGCCGGGTCTTTGACCGGGGTGCGGAAGCGGACGAAGGATAACGCGCCCAGCAAGCCGAGTGAAAGAGGTATAGATACCTGTATGCCCAGGAAGAGCGCGGTAATAGCCGGACCTCCGATGATGAAGGTGCGGTGCACCCCCGCCCCGATATGCCTCGACCCGTAGAACATCTGGTATAAAAGATAAATGATAAGTGAAGCCAGTATAGAAAATCCCAGGTCGACGATGATTTGGTTCATAGATAATGGTGACCCTAAACTAGTAATATAACTCCAGAGATCGCTCATGAAATATCCTCCTTTTTTAAATGAACCCTATTCCTCTGCCCTGGTAAAATAAGCGTCCAGGCAACCGCCATATTTGGAAAATCTACTCCAATCCACATCCAACTGCTTCATATAACGCAGCGTTACCGGCAACTCCAGTGATGGTCCCTTGACCTCGAGAACGCCGTCTGCCAGGCGAATTTCATGGCCGCGCCGACCCAACTCCGGCGCCACGACCGAGGCGCGAATATCATAATCCAAACCCACGCGCACGCCGGTCTGTAGTTCACTAAAGCGATAACGCTGGTAGGATATTACAATTATCGGCTTAATGGGCTTTTCCGGGAAAAACTTGAATGCCGCCAGTATATCGATTATCGTGGAATAATCTAGGATGCCGCGGCTTAAATTCTCCAGCTTTAAAGACTGCGGCGGCACATTGAACTTCTGACGCTGTTTGCTGCTGGCAAAGCCCTCTCTAGATTTGAGTTCAAGGTAAATTGGCATGCCGCCACGCTCGACGGCGTCAGAATCGTACCAACGGATGCGTACCTTGTTTTTTCTAAAATCACCAGCCGCCGACTTTTCGTACTGGTCAAGGTCGGCGGTATCAAAATAGAGGCTGTTAACACGGTCTTTAGGATATTCTTTATCGGGACGGCAAACCTGACGTAAAAAAGCGTAAGCCATGCCGATATCCGTAGGGCGTATAGTGAATTTTCGCTCGAACCTTTGCCGCGGTTTTTCGCCGGTCGGTCCGGGCAGTTTTTTCAGTATTTCGGAGATTTTTATTTTGCTTGCCTCCGCTTTATTAATGTGGTAAATACATATCGGCGATCCACATGCTGCCGCCATTACCGGCGCCATGGCCGGAGCTGCTCGGTCGTTCGCCGGCAAGCTGCTGGCGTATAGATTCCCAGCGCGCCTCGATAATAGACTTTAATCCGAGAGAGTTGGGACCGAAACCGGACTGACGCGGCGGCTGGGGGGCTTCCAACGGCCCATACCGGTTTTGCAGGAAAGCGTGGTAATGACTATCGGTTAAGCTGCTCTTGAGCTTAACAAGGTCACTGGGCGTAAAATTATAAGCCAACAATTCAAACAGGCTGTTCACACCAAAGTTCCTGCGCAGATCGAGGGTTTCTTTGGTAGAGAGGAAATAGGGCAACGCCGGCGAGGGACCGCCTGCCTGCCACCCTTCGAAAATATCGGGCGGCCTCAAGTCCTCGTTAATGCACCGCTCCCAGTCTTCATAAGTATAGAACATTTCGGTATCTACTTGAGCATAGGGGCGTACCATTGCCACCAGCTGGTCGATACGCGGCAGAACAACATCGAGGGAGAAAGGCCCGTCCAGTAATTCCTGCAGGTAGCCGTGATACCTTTCCAGGTAAGGCGGGTAAGATAAAAGCCGGTCGACCAAGGGGAACCTGTTCATCGGGCCGGCAGTCGGCTCATCTATATAATAGTTGATGATGCCGTCTTTACGGATGCCGCCGTTAAACGTGCCGAAGGTCATATTCAAATCCCACGGGATGATAGTAAACTTTCCGTTGACCTCATATAAATAGGTGTTGTGCCCGATGCCGATATAATTATCCAGATGCACAATGCCGGCCGAGACTGCCAGGAACCGCAGTGCTTCATCAACATCCAGCACCTTTTCTATTTCCTGCGGAAAAGTGTCATCGGGTGCGTTGTTAAGGACATCCAGTAGCTTGAACAGGCCGGTGTAATCCGGATTTTCCTGGTTGGTTTTAAGGCCAACGCCTTCTATAAAGTTACGCGGAATAACGATCGATGATTGCGCCACCCCTTGAGTTTCGTTGCCGGACTGGAAATTTGCGGCGGTATCTTCATCACCCAAGGCCTTCAGAATGTCTATCAATGGACCACCCCCGATATTTAGTTGCAAAGCGGGGTTCTCCTCAACCGGTTGAGTTGGAAACATCCCGAACATGCTAAAGGTTTGATAAGCGTTTTTCTCCGTCCAGTCCAGGCGAGCCGATGAAACCTCGGGTTTATAGAGGTTGCCAGTGGTATCGGTGAAATATCTAGAGAGGAAAGAGGCGTCAACCGCCTCCGCCATCGTATAGACACCGAGGTGATGGTCGTTGACATACAGGTCAACTATCGAAGCGCGAGGGGCAGGCACACCCATTTTGGCGAATATTTCATAAGAAATGACGTCACGGATGAGGGTGGGGTCGCTCCAGCCATTATTAAAGTGCACCTTTTTCATGCCGTGGAAGGAACGTGCCTGGTTGAACAGATTAAAGTCAATCGCCAGTGGGAAGCGCTCGCTTTTCCAGACGACAGTATCCTGCAGCGAAGCATTGCCCTTGGTCCTGATGCCGACGTCCGGCACCAGCTCATCGTCGAACCAGAAATCGGCTTTATAGTAATCCTTAGAATAGGCATTTGCCATGAGAGATTGCCAGTTGGCCTCTGGCATTACGATGCGAACGGTAGCGACGCGGTCCGGGTAAAAAGGATCAACTTTGGGGTCGCTGCTATAAGCATCAGGGCTGGTGGTGCAACCCGCCAGGCATGGGGCAAGTATGATTAAAAGTAAAAGGGTAAAAAATACAGTTTTACTCTTCTTCAACATTGTTTAGTTCCATAATATTATCGTTAAAAAATGTGCCAATGACTAAAAATAGATGTTTATTTAAACGTTTATTGTTAAGAGATTACCAAAAACTCTACAATAATGCAAATGCCGCTGGGGGAGAAGAGGGTAACGTAATAAGACTCTACATGCGTCACCCCCTTATC
>JBGOXC010000207.1:0-2988 GCA_041478935.1 Dehalococcoidia bacterium | reverse complement strand
CGGTGAACGTCCGTCTTATCCAAGAACGGTTGTTTATATTCGTAATCCCCACCCGATGGCGCCGAGGCAATTTCCTTTAAAGCCGACCACGGACTTTCCGATAGGTCGTGCATGGAGCGATAAATCAGGTCGATGTAATTAATATGCAGGTTGACGCCGCCGCCCTGTAGCAGGTCTAACAGATAGGCTTTAGCGTCCTCCGGGATGTTCCACACCGCCCCCGGTTTTACGGCAATATCTTCTGATTCCTCCACGTTCTCCAGCACGGCGATGGGATTGCCGGATAACTCCAGGATGCGCGATAACTGGCTCATGGCGCGGTTAAGCTCACGTTGACTCTCCATTATCTGTAATAAATCGGAGACGCCCCAGAATTTCTTGGGATCGCGCAGGTTAGGGAAAATGACAAATGGAATAAAACCGTAGGGATTGGGCTTGGATTCCAGCAAAGCGTTATCCATATAAAGCTCGAAGTCACGGTCCGTCCACATCTCGATAACGACGGCGGTTTTATTCCTGGTCTTGACGCCGTAGAGGAGCTCAACCTCCTCCTGTGAGAGCTGGTATCGGGAAGCGATGCGCCACAAGCGCGATGTATCGTCGCCGGCATACCAGGCATAGATGCCCTGCACGTCGGGAGCGGTTACCCTAACGCGCTTTGCCGCCACGTCCCAGATAACCTTATAGCAGCCATCCCCAAGCACCGCACAATCTATCTCCGTCTCCAGATCCAACTGCTCCAGAAAGTTTTCGCTGTAGACTTTTTTAAGGGCCACCTCTGCCCTTTTGGCAATTTCTCTGGCTTTGTCTGAATCTTTAAAAGGGTCGACGACGAAGCTGATGCCACCCATTAAATATGAAGTAACCTTTTCGATAAATACCTTGGCGTAATTAAACGTCAGGCGTCGCTCATGCCACCTGCCTTTGCCCTCCCACTGCTTGCCGTAATAAAAATCCAACAGCTCCTTATAGCCTTTTATCCTGCCGAGGTCCAGCCGGGCTAATTGCGAAAGCACTGATTCATTCATGGCGGCAACGACTCCTTTTCTTCAACTGTTAATGGAAAATTTCTAGCTATACCCGCAATGCCCGCTGTATCGTCCGTTGGCTGACACCAAAAATAATCGCCAGCTCCTTAACTTTTTTACCCTGGTCGAAGAGTCTTTTAATTTCTTTATCGCGGGTTTGTTTCATCCAATGTTGCCTGCCTCTCGGCTCATCATAGAGGCACTGGGGAAAGGGGCAATCCAAGCAGGCTTTGGCGTATTCACATCCTTCATCGCGGTATTGACAATATTCAGGCTTAAAATCTTTTTCTGGCTGGGTGTTTTGGTCCTGCTTTTCTTCCGAGATATCTCCGCCAATCTCACGAGTCTCTAAAACCATAGCTCACCTCTCAAACCAACACCCGAACATTAGCACATATGTTCTATTCAGTCAATGTCGTTTTGTCACGTTTTTGGCGTCCCCTCTTGACAACATCGCCCTTCATTGTTATAATTGTTTTAACAAAACAATATTAACAGTAGTATTGCGAAGAAAAATATGTCTATTTTAGAGAATTATTTTAGCGTTTTGGAGGCTAGCCGGAAGTTAAAGGTGCATCCGGAAACGGTCAAGCGTCTTTGCCGTCAAGGGGACCTGCCGGCAGACAAAATACGCAACACGTGGCTAATAAAAAAGGAGACCCTTGATAACTTTGCGGGCACTTATAATCCGAGTCGCGGCGCCCGGAGAAGATTAGTGAAATGAAAGGACCTAAAATTTGAAAAGGAATGGAAGGGCTAACATTAGCCATAAAATAACGTTATATGTGTCAGGAGGTTGTTGTGAAAAATAGGAGAATTTCAATAATTTTAGGTATCTCACTTATACTTACACTACTATTTATGGTACTACCAGTATCGCCGGTTTTAGCCGCTAACACTATTACGGTAAACCCAACTAGCGGTGCTATTGGCGACGAAATTACAGTACATGGGGAATTCACCCCAACGGTTATGGAGCGCTATGGTATAATTTATATGTCCACGAGTGATCTCGTCGTTAATACAGCGCCTATTAGCAGCGCGCCTTCTTATGAGAAGGTAGTAAACGCAGTAGCTATCCCCACCTCCGATGCCCCGAACGCTGGCATTTTCAACGCCCACTTTGATATACCTGCTGCTTTAACCGACGGAACCGTCACTTTTAATGTCGTGCCAGGTCAATATTTCATCTATATCACGATCATGAGTCCGACCACCGAAACTAATATTATAGCTAAGACGACCCTTACAGTTACTGCCCCTGTTGTCCCCATACTTGACCCGCTAGACCCTTCATCGGGGCCCGCCGGCACAGCAGTAGCAGTATCCGGTGCCAATTTCCCAGCTAGCACCAGCCTTTCCTTTAAATACGATACGACTACTACACTCACAGTAACCTCAGGTGATACGTCCACACGCGCCAGCGGGATCTTTATAAGCACTATTACTATCCCGGCTGGCGCCACGGCTGGCGCTCATACTATCTCAGTGACCGCCGGCGCGGTTTCACTTGACGCCACGTTTACCGTCACCACTTTAACGTCAACCATTACCCTATCAGCCACATCAGGCACCGCAGGTGCTTCGATAACTGTTGACGGTGTCAATTTCCCACCCAACATGCCGCTTACTTTAAGATTTGATGCCACAACACTAACCCCGACCAGCGGTAGTACGGCAACGGGCACTACCGGCACTTTCTCCAGTGAAATTACAATCCCAACCACCGCTACCACCGGAGCCCATACCATTACCGCTATTGCCGGGGCCGGCACAGATTCCGAAACATTTACCGTTACGGGACCATCCATCATCCCGCTTACTATTGACCCAAACAACGGCCACGTTGGTATCTCTGTCACTATCAGCGGGGGTGGTTTTATTCCTAGCCACGCCTTCACCGTTACCTGGGATGGAGCTACCACTAATACTACGGGTACCGTACAGCCGAGTGGCTCCT
>JBGOXC010000188.1:0-3223 GCA_041478935.1 Dehalococcoidia bacterium | reverse complement strand
GAAGCACCGATTCGCCGGCATAGACCTGCCTGACGGCGTCAACAAGCTCGCGGCCGCGCACACTTTTGAGCAAATAACCGGCAGCACCGGCTTCCAGCAGGCTAAAGACAAACTGGTCATCATCGTAAGCGGAGAGTATCAGTACGGCGATGGTAGGGTAGAGTGCCTTAATCTGTTTGGTGGCTTCGATGCCGTCAACACCAGGCATAGCTATATCTATGATGGCGACATCTGGTTTAACAGCACCGGCTAGCCTGATCGCTTCCGCGCCATCGGCTGCCTCGGCAACAACATCCATATCCTGTTCCTGCACGAGTATCTGGCGAGTGCCTTCTCGCACGACGGCATGGTCATCCGCAATTAGTATCCTGATTTTTGACATAATAAGTCCTATTCAATTCTATAATACACCCTGAATATTGCCGACTCAATACTTCAGGAAGCTAAGGGTAAGTAGTTATACTTAAATTTAATATGAACTAAATAAGTATCAAAACGGAAGGACTATCATCAAAAGGTTGATAGACTTAATATAGAGAGATTAGTAAGGAAAGCCGCAAGATGGAATGGCAGATAATAATAGCGATACTCATTGCGATACCGGTAATAATATTTCCCTTAACGGCAATATATTATTTGAATATTGGCAGGGTATTCAGAGGGGATAAAAGCAAACGCGCGATGCGTGATAAATATGGGCGATAATAGCGATTTAAGTTGGACAATACTAATTTAGGGGGCGAGGTTGAGTCGCCTCTTATGTGTTTTTATACGGATTTACTGGCTACCAGGGATTCTCCCGGTTTTTCAGCGTGTGAATCAAGTCGTCGATGGGGATGGCGGTGAGCGTAAGGGTCTGGGTGGTGCCCTTGGCGCTCAAGCGGATAGCCAGCTTGGCGATAGCCTCGTTGCTCGGGGCTTCCAGGATATTGATAAAGTCGTACTGACCGAGCAGGGCGTACTGGGTAAGGATTTTCGCCCCCATAAACTCGACTTCCTTGTTGATTTCTTTAAGAAACTCAGGGTCTTCTTGAAGAGCCTTTCTACCGGCGTCGGTAAGGGTTGTCAGCATTAGATAGACAGACATTTCGACCTCCTTACTTATAGCATATCGCTTTAATTAGAAGGTATTTCACAGGTTTTGTCAACTTGATTTGTTTTTGAATTATTTTTCGCTATTTTTAATCTTTTTAGCTTTAAACTAAAACCGAATTGTTTTTTGATTTATGGTAAGTTAGCGAGACTGCATATTGTCTAGCGTGGACAGTTTACAGTGGATAACAAACAGTTTTCAATAGGAGAATGTCAGACCTCACCCTCTTACCCCCGTTTTGAAGAAGAACAGGGTATGACCGACGAAAGCATTGGCAGCCATTTGGGCTCGTTATGCTATAATAAAGCAAAACCAAAACCCGGCAGGGGAGGGGAGTTATGACAGACGGTGAGAAAATACAAGCCGATAACGTGGAATTATTAAAAGTTAAAGAGAAGGACGAGCCTATCGCTGCTTGTTTGAAAATGAAGCTGGTGGAGCTTAAACCCGGCTATTCCAAGATAAAGATGACGCTCGCACCGGAGCATCTTAATTTTAACGGCATGGTTTTTGGGGGCATTATCATGTCGATAGCTGACCAGGCGTTTGCTTATGCTACAAACTCATTGGTGATGCCTTCCATCGCTACCCAGTTCAATATCCATCTGATATCCGGCGCGAATGTCGGTGATGAATTGACCGCCGAGGGGCGGGTAATTAAGAGCGGGCGGCGCATCGGGGTAACGGAAATGACCGTCACCAACCAAACAGGCAAGCTTATCGCCAAAGCGACAGGGACGACGGTGGTGACGTAGGAGAAATAACGATGAAACGTGATATGGAACTAATATGGACAATATGGATGGTTCTAGCAACTGAACTAATCAAGAAACAACTTGGTATGTAGCCCATATCTAGTCATGTATTATAACTCAAATATGTTTTACAACTATCTCTTGACAACACATACTTTAAAGATTATTATTGAAATTACTTTACTTGAGAATTTTAAAAACGGAGAATTATGAACATTTTTAAATTATTTTTCAAATGGAAACTAATGATGATTGTTGGTAGAATTCTCGGTGTAATTTTGATCATCGGTGATATTTTGTATGTTTGGCATCTTGGTTTTAACAGCACTACTTTTAGTGATTGGGCAACTACCTTATGGGTTATTGTTGTTGCTGTTATAGGTGCATTTTTTGTTTTTAAATTCAAATAGTATATAAGATAGGGATAATAGTTAATAAAAAAGTCAATCCCAACAACATACCTACGTAATATATTGACACACCTATTATAAATATGTTAAGCTAGTCGCAACATGTCAATCTATCGCTGTGAACTGGAGAAACTTAACTTCATCTTTATCACGCGCACGAATGGTGCGCGAAGGGAGGTTTTGACGGTTCATATATAGATTGATAGGTATATTATAGCTATAACTATTAGTTACAGATTACCTCCCCAGCGCGGGAGGTAATTCATTTTAGGGGCATATTTTTTAAGACAATGGAAAAAAGAGAAACAATACCACAGATAATCAGGAGTAATGCCACCAATTGGGGCAAGCACACCGCGATGTCCATGAAGATGTTCGGCATCTGGCGCAGGTACAGCTGGCAGGAATATTACGATAACGTAAAATACTTCTCGTTGGGGATGATAAGCCTGGGGCTAATGCGCGGGGACGTAACCTGCATCATCGGGGATAATGAGCCACAGTGGTTCTGGGCGGAGTTCGCCACACAGGCGGCGGGGGGCATCGCCACGGGGATTTACGTAGACTCGGTGCCTTCAGAAGTGAAATATACTGCCAGCCATTCCGATGCCAAGTTCGCCGTCGTCAACGACCAGGAACAGACGGATAAATTCCTGGAAATCAAAGCAGAATTGCCGTTACTCAAGAAAATCATTTACTGGGACACTAAAGGACTGCGGAATTATGACGACCCCATGCTCATCAGCTTTAATGAGGTGATGGAGCTGGGCAGGGAATACGAGAAAAAACATCCAAACCTCTATGAAAAGAACGTAGACGCCGGCAAAGGCGACGATATCGCCTTCATTTACTATACATCCGGCACAACAGGCCTGCCCAAGGGAGCTGTGCTTACCCACCGCGCCCTGATAACCACCGCGCAGGGATTCGTCAACCGCTATCCCATGAATGAAAAGGACAATCTT
>JBGOXC010000152.1:0-4057 GCA_041478935.1 Dehalococcoidia bacterium | reverse complement strand
TGAGAAACGCATTGCCGGGGCGGGGCTGGACGTTGTCACTCCCGAACCGCTGCCTAAAGACAGCCGACTCTGGGATTTTGATAACGTGATATTAAGTCCCCATATCTCCGGCGGCATGGAAAACTATATGCTATACGCCACCGAGTTATTCTGCGAGAACCTTAAACGATACATTGCGGGTAAAAAATTGCTTAACTTGATAGACCGCAAGAAGGGCTATTAGAGCGACGGCTCAAATAGCAGTTATGGATGAAAAACCGATTATTAAAAGACTAGTCGTGGGGTCGCTATCAGCCAATTGTTTTATCGTTGGCAGGGCATCCGCGGGGGAGGGTCTGGTAATCGACCCTGGGGGTAATAGCGAAGCTATCGGCCGCGCTATTGACGACACCGGACTAGATATAAAAATCATCGTGCTGACGCACGGACACTCCGACCATATTGCCGCCTTACGTGAAGTCCAGGATAAGACCGGCGCGGGAGTGGCTATACATGTTGACGATGCCGATTTCCTAGAGGGTCATGGCTCTCATAGTTCACAGTTCGGCATATCTTACCGAACGCCCCATCCCCCGGAAAGGCTATTACGCGAAGGCGACAAAATAGACGTCGCGGGGATGAGCTTTGAAGTAATTCATACCCCGGGTCACACGCCGGGCAGCATCTGCTTACTGACTGACTTTGGGGTATTTACCGGTGATACGATTTTCCGGCGGGGCATCGGCACCACCATAATGCCAGGGAGCAGCCGTCCGCAGCTTTTGGACAGCATCCGAAAAAAACTTATGACGCTGCCGGATGACGCTATTATTTATCCGGGTCACGGTCGGGAAACAACCATCGGCGCGGAACGGCGAGATAATCCCTACGTTACCGGCAAGCGCGATAACAGCTACTGGTAAACTCCGACTATTCAATATAAACCCCCAAATTCCTACGGTCTTTCTTTCTTAATTCACGTTTCCCACCGAATTTAAATCCATTCTTTTGAGACTTTTTTGTTACTTTTGCCCTGTTCATTGTGACACTTCTGTTAATTCCAGATATTAAATTAATAATAGAGCTTTCGTTAACTTGGTTCACTATGTGAAGAACAGCAGGAACCAAATTTATCCAATATCTATTAATGAGAGATAAAACCAGCTATCAGTAACATAAAGCTACTGAAGCAAAAGGAGGAATCGTTTGAACACGAAAATAGAGGCTTTCTACCCCCAATATCTGACCACCGGAGCAGTCGCCAGACACTGCGGCGTGAGTAAAGTGACCGTCTTGAGATGGATTGAAAAAGGCAACCTGGTTGCCTTCCGTCTGCCGAGCGGGCAGAACCGGATACATCGAGACAACTTCTTTGCTTTCGCGGAAAAGCACTGCATACCTTTGAAAAACGGCAATAAGTAATTCATTGGTGATGCAAAAGGGAGGCAGTTATGTTAAGGACAATGGAGCAATTGAAACCGGAATACATTTCGGTAGGGTTTATCGCCAGGCATTGCGGCGTGAGCAATACTACCGTGCTGCGGTGGATAGGAACAGGGCAACTAACGGCATTCCGACTCCCAGGAGGACATCACCGTATCGGCCGAAGCGATTTATCTAACTTCTTGAAAAAGTACAACATGCCATAGGCAACATCGGCAATAGTGTAATTGCCACCTCAATATTCAACCCGCTGTTTTGCTATGAACCGGCTATTATCCAGATTTCCAGCGATGTTTTCGCCATCGCTTATCGTGGAACAAATAATAATGGGAACGTAATCACCATTGGCGGAGTGGTTACCGGCACCGGCGCTAACAATTACACCATCGTTGCCAGCGCCGGCAACACCTCAATCCAGGCTTATGTAAGCACAAGCAATACTACAGCATCGATATTATCCTGGCAAGTACAATAAAAGGAGGAAAAATATGGCAAGTTTTGATTCGACGATGATGACCAATATCCTACTGGCTTGCATTGCGTTCATCAATATTGTCATAATGGCGATGATATACGAGCGTTTCCATAAAAAGAGGGTAATTATCATAAAACGGAAGGACAGCAAGAAAGAAAATTAATGAAGACACGTAATCTGCTGATTATCATATTGGTAGCAGCCTTGCTGGTAGCTTATGGCGTCATCGGCGCGGACTACCTAAAGCAACGCAATCAGAGAGATGGTTATGATGCTCAAATTGCGGAAGCAGCAGCAGCGTTAATCCTGATTCCCCAGCCGCCTGCAGACCTCGAGGAACGGCTAGCCTCCGCCCAGGACAGCCTGGAAGAGGCAAAAAACGTTTTTATGTTAGACGCTACTAATATCGAAATAATCAACACGATTCTAGACACGGCTAACCAGACCGGGGTCAAAGCAATACCGCTGTCAACCCAGCCGTGGGTACAGGAGAGCGTCGCAAACCAGACTTATGCTGTTTTCCGTATTGAAATCGAGGTTACGGGAACATATCCGCAATTGGTTATTTTCCTGAAACAACTGGAAAACGGCGAACCTAAGACACTTATTATTGAGTCCTTAGTAGTTGTATCACTGCACGGCGCTTCCTTGTTAGAGAGCTCGGTTAGAAACACACTGCCGATAACCGCAAATATTAGAATTGCTGTCTATGCTAACCCACCAGATGGCGGATAATTGGGAAAGATTGAAGTAAGATAATGTATACAGCTTTAAACATAAGCAGTCGAAATATTAAGGTCCTGACGTTAAGCGGCAAGCGGGTAAAGACCTGGGCAAACGTTGACCTGGCGAGCGGGCTGGTGCGGGATGGCGTGATTCTAAAGCCTCAAGCTGTTGGCGAAGCTATCAACTCCCTCTTTAAGTCAAGCGAAGTACCAAGAAAGAATGTCATCGTCAGCGTCACCGGCCTGCTGTTTACCTATCGATTTATAAATTTACCACGATTAAACCCGTCGCTGGTGGAAGAGGCTATCCTACGTACGGCTAAAAAAGAAATATCGCTGCCTTTAGATGAACTTTATGTTTCCTGGCAACCAACCATGAGCAAAGGCGAAGAGCAGGAATACTTTATCCTTGGCGTGTCACGCAGTACGGTCGACACCCTAGTACAAACCCTGGAAATAGCTAACGTAGAACCGTATCTAATAGAGCTACGACCACTAGCCCTGGCACGTGCAGCTAACCGGGGCGATGCCATCATCGTCAACATGGACCCTGACTGCTTTGATATTGTTTTAGTAACCAACGGCCTGCCGTCGGTATTACATACTGTAAATCCCAGAGGCGAAAGAGCTACGCTGGAAGACAATATTTACCGGCTGGCGAATGAATTGACCAAAATAGCCGCCTTTAGTCAGAGTAACTATCCAAATACCCAAATAAGCCCATCCACCCCCCTACTGCTTACCGGCGAATCGGCGGCTGAAGCGATGACGAGCGGACTCCTCCAATCCCAGATTGAATACCCGATAGAGCCGCTGGTTCCTCCGGTGGAATCTCCTAAAAACCTACCTATTGCTGCATATACTGCCAGCATTGGATTAGCCCTGAAGAAAACAGCGATAAAACCAGCCGCTAACGGAGGGGCTTATCGTTTTGCCGATATCAATATAAATATCCTGGCCGGGAAATCCCGGCTGCCTAAAGCCAAACGCATTGCTTTAAAGAGCCTGCTGCCGGCGATTGCACTAGTAGTTGCCATTGGCCTGCTTTTCCCATTGTTCCTGGCGCGGGCGCAGGTTATTAACGAGAACCAGACACTGGAAACAGAATTAACCCAACTTAACCGGCAGCTCGACCTGGCTAGACTGGTGAACACCGAGACAACAAATACCGAAGCGACAATCAGCGAGATTACCGCGCTGGCCGCAGTTCTAAAAGCCGCCAATGAAAGCATCCTCGGAACCAGAGGCGAATATGAAGCCGGCTTCCAGTGGGCCACCGCAAACATGCCATCTACGGTTTACTTTACGTCGATAGAAGTGCTTAAAGACACTATCACAATTAAGGGTGAGGCAGATGATGTCTTTACCGTGATTCAATATGCGACATCGCTGGAGGCGCAAGGGATATTTAAAGAAGTACGCATTGTTCAAATGT
>JBGOXC010000121.1:0-4872 GCA_041478935.1 Dehalococcoidia bacterium | reverse complement strand
TGCGGGCGATACTGTTTAATAAAATTAAGCTCCATGATGAGAGCTTCCTGCTCGGAGCTGGCGATATAAAAATCAATATCAGCGATATGCTCTACCAGGCTTTGCGTTTTCGGTGTAAGTTTGGCCGGCGATTGGAAGTAAGACCGCACGCGATTATGAAGGTCTTTAGCCTTGCCCACATAAATAACTTTTTTTACGGCATCGCGATAAATATAAACGCCGGGGCGGTGGGGCAAACGCTTTAGCTGCTCGGCGATGGTGGGATTATTAATTCTGGCTTCTCTATCCATGGCTAAGCTTATTCTAGCATAGCCGTAATGTGGAGCAAAGAGATTGAAATAGACTTAAAGCAAGTGTTCCAGCAAAATCTTGATGCCGATGCCGATGAGAATGAGACCGCCGACTATTTCCGCGCGCTTACCCACTATAGCCCCCACGCGGTTGCCGATGAGTTGGCCGATAATAGTGATGATAAACGCCGTCACACCGATGGTAACGCTGGCGATAGTGATATTTACCTCGAGGAAGGCAAAGCTCAAGCCCACCGCCAGGGCGTCAATGCTGGTGGCGATGGATAAAGCCAAAAGCGTTAACCAGCCGGCATAATTTCTGGCTGTTTTACCTTCCTTTTCGTGGAACGATTGCCAGAGCATCCGCCCGCCGATAAACACCAGCAAGGCGAAAGCCAGCCAATGGTCGTAAGCCGCAATCAGGTCAATAACGGCGCTCCCCACCAACCACCCCAACACCACCATCAACGCCTGAAAAACGCAGAAAGCCAGCGGAAAACGAAAGAAACGGGGAAACGTAAAATGTTTACTGGCAATGCTGGCGCTTAAAGCCACGGCAAAACAGTCTGCGGATAAGCCGATAGCGATGATGAGAATAGAAAGGAAGCTGGTATCAGACACTGAATAATTATGCCATATAATGGGCGACTTAAGTCAACTTGATTAAGCCCTGCTTGATGGCTACTACTACCGCCTCGGTGCGGGCGTTGGCGTTGAGCTTACGCAAGATAGAAGTAACATGGTTTTTAATTGTCTGCTCGCTGATACCGAGTTCAGCGGCAATCTGCTTATTCAGATAGCCCTGGGCGATGTATTCCAGTATTTCAATTTCTCGGGGAGTGAGGGGCGATATAAAAGGAATAGCCTCGGTGCGAGAGGTAAGTTCCTGGAACTGCTGCAACACATGCTCCGCAACCTTAGGGCGGTTGGTCAGGCTTTCATTGATGGGGTGTTCGCCTTTAGCAACACGCCTGATGGTATCGATTAGCTGCGGCGCAGTGATTTCTTTATTCAGATACGCCACCGCCTGGGCTTTAATGGCTAAAAATAGCTGATTATCATCCGGATTAGAGGTGAGCAGGATAACACCAATATTCGGCGAACGCTGCTTTATCTTACGCGCTAAATCCAGACCGCTGTCCAACTGGCCATCAAGGTCAAGCAGGGCTACATCCGGCGGAAGGTTATCAATGGCTTTAAGCACGTCATTGTTAATACCAATCGTGCCTAAAATCATAATATCATCGGCACTCTCGAAGGCTTGTTCTAAAGCCTGAAGGAATAACGATTGCTGACTGATGATGAATACCTGTATCTTATTAGCATTATTCATAATATCACCATTATCCAGATGATTTTGAAGGGCCTGAACCGCTTTCCTTTTTTGTCTTTTTATCACTTCCGCTTTCCTTGGTTCTAAAGATAGAGGCAAAACGCTCTACCAAATGCGGGTCGTAATGTGTACCGGCACGCTTTTTTATTTCTCTAACGGCATTCTCATGAGTTATTGTCTCGGAGTAAGACCTATCAGATGTCATGACAGCAAACTCATTAGCAATAGCCAGTATACGTGATATTATAGGAATTTTCTCGCCTTTTTGTCCATCAGGGTAGCCGGTGCCGTCAAATTTTTCATGATGATGTAATATAGGCTCGATGCAATAGGCAAGTTGTGGAATCTGTTTAACGATATTCGCCCCTAAGGCGGGGTGAGTTTTAATTATCTCCCATTCTTTTTCTGTTAATTCGCCAGACTTATTTAATAATTCGCTGTTGATCGCCATTTTACCAATATCATGGAGCATGGCACAGGTTTCAATCTTTAAAGTTTCTTCTTTATCCAATTCAAGCATTTTTGCCAGGGCTACGGCGTAATTGGTAACCTTTTTAGAATGTTTGGTAGTGTAATAGCTTCTTGAATCCACCATTTCCGAGAAGGCATTAACAATTCCAGAAAGTTTACCATCAACATCGCTGCCTGACTGTGCCGCTGTACCGGCGAGTGATAACCCAGATAGAGGACCAGAAGCGCAAAGGGTTTGGTTACGTCCATTACGTTTGGCGCGGTAGAGAGTAACATCTGCCGAGGCAATGATATCGGTATGCGATATGCCATCATCAGGCCAGCAGGCCACACCGATGCTAGCCGTAACCTCCATTTTGCTGGCGTCCACGCCATCGCCGATTCTCTTGTGTACTCTTTCTAACACCATCAGGGCATCATCAATCGATGTTTGCGGTAAGAGGATAGCGAATTCGTCTCCGCCGTAACGGAAGGCGAAATCAGAGGTTCTGACAGCGGTTTTAATGTTAATGCCGACAGCTTTTAACAGATTATCACCAGCAAGATGGCCATAGGTATCGTTATATGATTTTAAAGAGTCTAAGTCGAGAATAGCCAGGGAAAAAGCTCCGCCGTAACGGGAGTGCCGGCTAATTTCGCTATCAATCATTTCATCAAGCGAGCGGCGATTAAACAATCCAGTGAGCTCATCGATGCGGGCTTTCTTTTCTGCCCGGGCATACAACTGCGAGTTTTCCAACGGCATAGCGATTTGCGAGGCAAGCTGCTCTAAAAGCCTGATATGGCGCTGGCTGAAAGCATGTTGTGTTTTACTGCCGAGGATAAAGCTGCCGATAATTTTGCCTTTAGCGATTAGCGGCAGGTACGCCGCCGAACGGAGTCCGTGCTCGTAAAAGAAGTCGCTGGTAGTAAAATATCTTTCCTGGGCAAGGTCGTGTTCGACAAAGGGTCTCTTCTGGGAGACGACCCACGCCGTGCCGGTTCTTTCCATAGGTACGCGGTCACCGATTTGATAAGCCGATGATTCCGGCGCGGATAGTGCCACGCAGACAAACTCATCTTCATCAATGAGGACTATCGTCGCCCAGGTAACATCAACCACCTTCTTCAATTCTTCAATAAAGTTGCCGAAAATTTCTTGAATATCCAGGCTGGACGCTAAAATTACGCTGGAATTGTTGATTACGGATAATTCTTGTTCGCGTTCTCTAAGCTGTTCGCGGAGGTATTCCTTTTCCATACTCACCGCAACACGGCTGGTGACATTTTCTATAATACTCAAATCTTCCAATGAATAACGTCCTGAGCGCTTTTCGCCTAGTACTAAAATAGCAATGAGGCGGTCTCGGCTTATTAAGGGTATAAACATCGAAACGTTTTTGGAATCAATATCTTCTCTTTCTTGCGGCCAGAGGTTTAAAAATGTAGGGAGGACGGCGAGGTTTTCTTTTGAGAGGTATTTCTTTTCTTTTTCCAGGTATTTAACGATAGGATTATTAGACCTAATCCTGAAATTAGCAAATTGGTTAACCTCATCTTTAGGCTCATAGAACTTGGTTACTAAATCTCCAGTATCCGTTTCGGGGAAGAGTAAACACACTTGTTTGATATTGATGGCTTTTGCCAACAACGTTAATAATTCACCGCCCTGATCTTGAAGACTGAAGACATTGTGTATTTTGTCGGTGAACTGATTTAGCTTTTGCACGGGTTGGTAACTAGAGCCTTGGAAAGCACGAGTTAATATATTATAGATATGACCACGTAGGAAAAACATAATACCAACGAAGACTAACGTTAGTGCAGTAGCGACGATAGTAGCATAAAACTCCACTTGGAAACCGAAAATTCTATCGGCGGCCATCAGTGATAACCAATAGATGGTCATCGCACCAACACCAAGGATGATCCAGGCAGTGCTGCGCCGTATGACAAGCTTAATATCGATTAATTTATGCCGGATAACAGCATAGCTTAGAATAAAAGCATTAAGAAGGTTACCGTAATGAGGTATTGGGAAGGCATCACCCCATGAAGGTATACTCAATGCTGTGGTCAATACCAATACACAAATACCGAACGATAAAGCAAGCACTTGGTTTCGTAATATCGGGTCACTTGAAGTTTTTAAAATTTTTCGAAAAACGTAGAGGTTTATGCCAGCTAAAGTCAAGAGTAATATGGCAACAAATACTACGCCAATACTGTATACACCCCTGACTAAGTCTCCTTTATAAATGACCCCTTGGGTCACATAACCCAAAAGAACAAGGATACAAATTACAGTAAATGCCGAATAAGCAAAAATCAACCATCGTTTTTGTCCATGTGGATAAAAAGAAGATAAGAAGAAATGGAATTGAACAACCATTAATGAAAATAAGATAACAACGAATTTAAAAAAATACTCATTATATCCCGGGAAATAATTGCTCCGGTACAATAGGTCAACAAGACTCCATAATACGGCGGAAACTAAGAAGATAATAAATAATGTGTTACGCTTCTGCCATGGGCGACTCACCGCTGCCATGACTAGTAAAGGAATATAAGCAATCACCGCAACTAACGGAGCAATCGTATATGCATTCATATATGCGAATTATAACCCATGTGTACTAGCTGTCAAGGGGTAACTAAAGTCAGCAAACCAACGTAAGGGAACTAAAGTACTATGTTTTTGTCGCAATTTTGCGGGAATTTGATATAGTTTTAGCTCTTTTCCTGGTTTTAGTCACAACTATAGTGTCTTCGCTTTCACCCAGGAGAAGCGACAAT
>JBGOXC010000230.1:0-2646 GCA_041478935.1 Dehalococcoidia bacterium | reverse complement strand
TGGGAAAAGTGCCCGGCGTTATTGAACAGCGTAAGCACAAAGACCATATTGAACTTGTGCTGGATGGTAAGACCACTCCCCAGCAAATACTGAAACATTTATTAAGCCGCGGCGTTGTTATCAATCGTTTTGAAATCGCCACCCCGCCGCTGAATGAAATATTCCTGAAAGTTGTTGGTAAGGATAATGAATAAAACTTACCTGATATTCAAGCACGAATTTATCGGCACGCTTACCCGCAAAGGGTTTATTATCATGACCCTAATCGTGCCGCTGGTGTTCTTGCTGGGTATCGTGGCATATCAGATAATATCCGGAGCGGTAGGACCCTCGGAAACAGTTACGCGGATAGGCTACGTTGATAATGCCGGTGGTTTTACCCAATATAACGTACAGGGCGACATTTACCTGGCGCCGTTCAATACGGTGGAAGAAGCCAACCAGGCTCTTATTGCCAGTGACATTAAAGAGTACTTCATTATCGAGCCGTCTTATTATTCCACCGGCGTTATCAATTTCTTTACGCTGGAAAAGCAGCTCGCACCCCCGCCGGAAATCATCACGGCTATTAAGCAATTTATGACGGGCAACATGCTGACCGGCAAAGTACCCCAGTCGGATATCGACCTGATAAACTCGTCTTTAAACGTGGTTTCAACAAGGCTAACGGACACCGGCGCTATTTCGCTGGAACAGGGAGGATTGGGCGACCTAATCCTGCCTTTGATTTTCGCCATTTTACTTTATATGTCTATCGTCTTTTCTTCCTCTTATCTCATCCAGGGTCTTGGTGATGAAAAGGAGAACCGCCTTATCGAGGTGTTGCTATCTTCCGTCTCCACCCGGCAGCTGATTATCGGCAAAGTCCTGGGGATGGGCGCTGCCGGTTTGGTATCGGTGCTGGTCTGGGTAATATGTACTCCCTTCCTGCTTAATTACGCGTCGGCATCTATTGGAGGTGTTTTAAGTTTATTACAGCTATCGCCTGCCTTCTTTGCCCTGTGTATAGCGTATTTTGTGCTCGGCTATCTCCTGTTCGCCGTTATTTCCACCTGCATCGGCGCAATTACGCCTTCCGCCCGCGAAGGGCAGCAGCTGGCCATGATTTTTACCCTGACCGCCGCCGTGCCGCTCTGGTTCTCGTCTTTAATCATTATGTACCCCAATAGCCCGGTCAGTATCTTTTTCACGATATTCCCACTCACGGCGCCGGTAACGTTAATGACGCGGTTGGGCGCTACGGATGTCCCCGTCTGGCAGATTCTCCTTAGCATCGCGGTGCTGGTGCTGACCATTGCTGCAGGGATGTTTCTGGCAATTAAGATTGTGCGGGCATTCCTGCTGATGTACGGCAAAAGACCTAACTTGGGGACGATTATCCGCAGCCTTAAGAGCGGCTAGATTCACTCTCCCACGTATGCCTCTCCAATTGTCTTATTATTTTCTATCTCTCGCCGAATTAAAAGTGATATAATTCGGGTTGAGATATGGTATGGCTGTAGAGATTAACGTGCCACCGGTATTACAGGCTCTTATCAGCGGCGTCAGCCAGATTAATGTCAGCGGCGCCACCGTCGGCGAATGCTTTAAAGAAATGGTGCAAAAATATCCGGCTTTAAAGCCGAAGTTATATGATAAGTATGGAAATTTGCCCAAAGGTATCAATATTTTCCTCAACGGAGTTAGCGCTTATCCAAATCCACTGTCTAAGCCTGTGCGTAACGGTGATAAAATCCACATATCCCATATCGTCTTGGGCGGGTAGTTTTAATAATAAATAGCAATTCCAGATTTTAAAGTGTAAGATAAATTACTGCCATAAAAAATAAGGAGGTGGGTATGGTAATAAATACTGGTAGAGTCTTAAGAATAAACCTCTCCAATGGTAAAGTCAGCACCGAAACTGTGCCCGAGAATGTAGCCACGGATTTCATCGGCGGTAGGGGTTACGGGGTTAAGTATCTTTATGATGAAATAGCCCCCGGCACCAATCCCCTCGGCGAGGAAAACAAGTTGTTTTTACTTGCTGGCCCGCTGGCAGGCACGATGGCGCAGGCAGTATCGCGGTGGATTGTCTGCACCAAGAGTCCACTGACGGGAGCTTTTGCGCGCTCGGTCTGCGGCGCCGATTTCGGCGCCTGGATGAGATTTGCCGATTATGAAATCATCGTCATTGAAGGCAAGGCAGCCAAGCCGTCTTATATCCACCTCACCCCGGACGGCGTAAAAGTTTTAAACGCTAAAGAAATCTGGGGTAAGGATACTAAAGAAACACAGGCCTGGCTGGTGAATCAACACGGTAAAAATACCCGTACTGCCTGTATCGGTCCCGCCGGCGAAAACCTCGTTAAGTATGCCGCCGTGGTGAGCGACCGCCGCACCGCCGGACGCTGCGGTACCGGTGCCGTGATGGGTTCTAAGAATCTGAAAGCTGTAGTCATCACCGCCCAGCGTGCCCTACATCTTGCCGACCCGGACGCTTATACCGCCCTCGCCAGAGAACAGGTCAACATCATTAAGGGTAACGGCGGTTTTCTTAATCACAAGGAATGGGGCACGACCAATACTCAAGATGTCACCAACGCCATCGGGATTTATCCGGTACGCAATTTCCGCTACGGACAGCTCATCGGATTTCAAAAGGTG
>JBGOXC010000057.1:0-6607 GCA_041478935.1 Dehalococcoidia bacterium | reverse complement strand
TATCGGTCCCGCCGGCGAAAACCTCGTTAAGTATGCCGCCGTGGTGAGCGACCGCCGCACCGCCGGACGCTGCGGTACGGGCGCTGTGATGGGTTCTAAGAATCTGAAAGCTGTAGCTATCACCGCCCAGCGCGCTATCCACCTAGCTGACCCCGATGCCTATAACGCTCTGGCTAAAGAGCAGGTTAACATCATCAAAGGCAACAGCGGTTTTCTTAATCACAAGGAGTGGGGCACCACCAGTACTCAAGATGTCACCAACGCCATCGGGATTTATCCGGTACGCAATTTCCGCTACGGACAGCTCATCGGATTTCAAAAAGTGGCGGGGGCGGAATATCGTAAGTTGAGAGTAGGGGACATGGGCTGTTATTCCTGCCCCGCCCGCTGTGGTAAAGTGCATACCGTTCCTTCGGGTATTTATGCCGGCGCTCATAGCGAAGGACCGGAATATGAATCTATCTGGGCTTTTACCGGCTCTATTGAGAGCGATAGCATCGAGGCGAGTATTGCTGCCGATGAACTCTGCGATGATTTTGGCTTGGATACCATCAGCACCGGCAACACCATCGGTTTTGCGTACGAGCTTTATGAAAAAGGATTGATTAATAAATCGGATACCGGTGGGCTGGAGCTTGTCTTTGGCAAACATGAGCCGATGGTCGCCTTGATAAAGAAAATCGCTTTACGCCAGGGTATCGGCGACCTGCTTGCCGAGGGCACGATGCGCATCGCTGCCAAACTGGATAAAGGGTCGGATATCTATGCCATCCACGTTAAAGGCATGGAACTCCCCGCCTATGAACCCCGCGGCGCCAAATCGCAGGGTTATAATTATGCCACCGCCAGCGTCGGCGCCAGCCACTGTTATGGTTATGCCGCACAGGATATTTTCGGCGCGCCTTTCCCTCACCCCACCGACCGTTTTGACGAAGGCAATGCGGATATCGTTATCTTTAATCAGAACGGCACTGCTACTAATGAATGCGGGGTTATGTGCGCTTTTGCCGGCGGCTGGGGCTGGACGCAGCTCTACGGCAAGCTGCTGGCAGCTGCCCGCGGCATTGATGTCTATAAGGATGATGCCTATCTGGCAAAGATTGGCGAACGCCTATTTACTCTGGAAAGGGCTTTTAATGTCCGCCAGGGATTAGGCCGTAAAGACGACTATCTGCCCGAGCGTATCCGCACCGAGCCCCTCCATACACGCGAGGCTAAAGGCGAAGGGCAAACCGTCAGTCACAACGACGAGTTCCTCGATAAGTATTACTCGCTGCGCGGCTGGACGAAAGACGGCGTCCCCACCGAGAATAAGCTAAAGGAGTTAAAGCTGGACTTTGTGGTAAAAGACATGAAAAAGAAATAACGTAGAGTAGTCATTGCGAGTCCTTCCACAGAAGGACGTGGCAATCTCTATCATTGGATTAAATAAACAAAATCAACCACAATTTGATATAGATAATACGCATCTTGAAAGGAGCACCTACCAATGGGAAAATCCAAGTACAGCAAGTACATCACCACAGAGTTGAAACGGGGCATCGTCATGCCCGGCTACAAGGGACCCCAACAAATCGTCCAGGGCTATCGGGATGGCTACCGACTGGGATTGGAGCATGTTATCTGGATGGATAATGAGGTTCTCCCGGGCGCTTTCTACGGCGAATACACCTGGCAGTGGCCCGGCACAATGAAAGACCAGATGAAGATGCCGCGGATGGTTATGCCGGAATTAGTGACGCCGGAGTTGGTCAAGAGCGGGAAAGTGCCCGGCATTATGCCTCATTCTCACCCCTTCATCGAAATTTTCTCCTACATGGGCACTAACGTTGATGACCCTTCCGACCTCGGCGGCGAAATCGAGTTCTGGTTGGAGGATGAAAAATTCGTCCTCACCAAGAGCTTTATGATATACATCCCGGCTAACATGGAGCATTGCCCGCTGGTCTTCCGCCGCTTTGATAGACCGATGTTCCATTTAACCCTCGGCTCGGGTGATAAATACGTTTAACTTAAAAATCATATCGCATCTTTTTAGAAAGAGGTAATTAAAATGCACCAGGGTAGAAATGCAAAATATGTTGTAGATTTTCCTAAAACCAATGTCAAAGATCCGCCTTTTCGCATTAAGAACGACCCCAAGATTGTTAAACCGGTGGTTCGTGTTGATGTCGATACCGTGCCCGACTCCGAATTCTATGCCGAAGCCAAGTGGATACTGCCCGGCGATAAGAAAGAGATAAAGCTTTGCGAATCGCATACTCATAAATACAACGAGGTGCTTGGCTTTTTTGGCTTTAATTACGAGAATATTCAGGACCTCGGCGCGGAAATTGAAATAACGATAGATAACGAGAAGAACATCGTCGATAGAAGCTTTTCAGCCTGCATACCGGCCGGTGTTCAGCATGGCCCGCTCATTATCCGGAATATCCAGCGGCCTATTATGTATATCTATTCCGCTAAAGTCGGCCAGTATAAGTAAACCAAACTAAAATCACTCCTGTCTGAAAAACCTGGAGGTAAATTGTTATGGCTACTATTGAGGAATTCAACCGCTGCGGAGAAGAGCTAGAAAAAATCCTGCTTTTAAGAACCTCCCCCGTCGCCGTTAAAATGTTAGAGAAAGAGGCTGACATTCCGGCTGGCGCTTTACGCCCGAAGAAAGACCGTAATTACCACCTCTCTCAATGCCAGGCTTTTGCGCTATCACGGCGGGATGGCACAACCATCGCTATGCTTAAAGAGGACCACTGGTGTCCCGCCGCCCTGATGGCTTATGGCATGGTGCCGATACCACCTGGTCCCAACCCCACACGCATGCACCCCTACGAGATGTTTGACTACGGCAAATATATAGGCGTCCTCACCGCGCCTTTAAAAAGTGCCACCTTTAAACCGGATGTAGTTATTATCTACTCCAATACCGCCCAGTTGCGGGCTTTGTTGCTCTCCTTCCCTCACGATGAAGTGGTGCAGGTAAATGGTCGTTTTTTCCCGCCTTCCTGTGCTCACGCCGTCGTTACCCCCATGCAAAAGGGCGGGTATTGGGTGGTCTTGCCCGACCCCGGTGAGTATCAGCGGGCTTTATGCGACGAGGGAGAGATGATGTTCGCTGTGCCGGCGGATAAACTGGCGGGCATGGTGGTAGGACTGGAAAAGTTCCAGCAGCAAGGCTTCTCTTACCGCAATAATAATTACTTTATGCAGCCGGATTTTCCGCGACCTGATTTTTATAAAAAAATGTTCAAAGAGTGGGGGCTGGAAGACTATTAGATGGGTAATCGCAAGAAAAAGTGGGAAGAAGAGGTTCTAGGACCGGCTCTCAAGCGTTTCCCAGAACGCCAGCCTTCGTTCGAGCTTACTTCGGGTATAGAGGTCAAGCCGCTTTATACCGCCGATGACCTACCGGAAAAAGACCTCGAACGAACTATTGGTTACCCAGGCGAATACCCCTTCGGGCGGGGCATCCAGCCCACTATGTACCGCGGTCGCCTCTGGACGATGCGCCAGTATTCCGGCTACGCCTCGGCGGAGGAATCAAACCGGCGTTATCGCTACTTATTAGAGCAGGGCCAGACCGGCTTAAGCGTCGCCTTCGACCTGCCCACCCAGATTGGCTATGATTCGGATAATCCTTTATCGCGCGGCGAGGTGGGCAAGGTGGGCGTGCCCATTGATACCCTGCGTGACATGGAAGTCCTCTTTAAAGAAATTCCGCTGGATAAAGTGAGCACTTCCATGACCATTAATGCTACCGCCCCCGTCCTGCTGGCGATGTATATCGTTCTCGCCAATCGGCAGGGCATATCTTTAGATAAGCTGGACGGGACGATACAGAACGATATTTTAAAAGAGTATATCGCTCGCGGCACTTATATCTTTCCCCCGCTCCCCTCCATGCGCCTGACCACGGATATTTTTGAGTATTGTGGCAAGCACCTACCTCGATGGAACACCATCAGCATCAGCGGCTACCATATCCGCGAGGCGGGCGCGACGGCGGTGCAGGAAATCGCCTTTACCCTCGCCGACGGCATCGCTTACGTCCAAGCCGCTTTGGATAGGGGACTTAATGTAGACGAGTTTGCCGGGCGTCTTTCCTTTTTCTTCGATGCCCATAATAACCTTCTAGAAGAGGTCGCCAAGTTCCGCGCCGCCCGCATCCTCTGGGCAGAGATTATGAAGAATCGTTTTCACGCTAAATACCAACGGAGCTGCATGCTGCGTTTTCATACCCAGACAGCCGGTGTTTCATTAACCGCCCAGCAGCCCTATAATAACATCGTCCGCGTGGCAGTGCAGGCTTTAGCAGCGGTCCTCGGCGGCACGCAGTCCCTCCACACCAACTCCTATGATGAAGCCTATGCCACTCCTTCGGAGGAGGCGGTGACCACCGCCCTGCGCACCCAGCAGGTGCTGGCTTACGAAAGCGGCGTGGCGGACTCCGTTGACCCATTGGGCGGGGCGTTTATGGTGGAGTCTTTAACGCAGGAGATAAAGGCGGCGGCACAAAAGTATATCGAGAAAATAGATGGGATGGGTGGGGCAACTAAAGCGATTGAAAAAGGCTACCCCCAGCGGGAAATCCAGGAAAGCTCTTACCGCTACCAGCAGGAGATAGAAGCAGAAAAACGGATAGTCGTCGGCGTGAACAAATTCGTCGCCCCGTATGCTAAAATTAAAAACCTCCTCCGCGTCAACCCCACGTCGGAGAAAAGACAAATCGCCGCACTAAAAAAAATTAAGCAGGAACGCAACGCCAAAGAGGTCGCCGCTTCGCTGGAAAATCTAAAGAAAACAGCTTTTAGTACAGAAAATACCATGCCGGCCTTCATCCGCTGCGTCGAAGTTTACGCCACCGTCGGTGAAATCTGCGATACGGTGCGCGGTGTTTTTGGTGTACAAAAAGAATCGTTGATATTTTAATTAAACCAGGAGACTGGAAATGATAAAAAGAGTCCACCACATCGGCATCGCCGTCAATAACCTAAAAGAAAGTGTCGCCGTCTTTGAAAAGTTACTGGGCGTCAAGGCGCATGTTGAGGGAGCCCCTTGCCAAAAGGTAACCGAGGCTCGCTTTATTCTCGGCAACGAGGTGGAAATCAACCTGCTTGAGCCGATGGGGCTGGATAGCGCAGTGGCTAAATTTTTAGAAAAACGCGGCGAGGGGCTGCATCACATCGCTTTAGAAACGGATGATATTAACGCCGAGCTGAAGAACATGGAGAAAAAGGGTTTTCAGCTTATTGATAAAGAGGGGAGGGATGGCATGGCGGGACAAATCGGTTTCCTCCATCCTAAAACCGCCGGCGGCGTGCTGGTAGAGCTTGTCCAGCCACGTAAAAAGGGGAGTAAACTATGAGCCATAGAAAAATACGTGTCCTCATCGCCAAACCCGGCCTTGACGGCCACGACCGCGGGGCTAAAGTGGTCGCCCGCGCCCTCCGCGACGCCGGTATGGAGGTCATCTATACCGGCATCCGCCAGACGCCGCAGATGATTGTCCACACGGCTCTACAGGAGGACGTGGCTGTCATCGGCTTAAGCTGCCTTTCCGGCGCTCATCTTGAGCTTTTTGCGGACGTCATGAAGGGACTAAAGGAAAAGAAAATGGCTAACGTTATCGTTATCGCCGGGGGCATCATCCCCGAGGACGATATTCCCGCCCTGAAAAAAATGGGCATTAAAGCCGTATTTGGCCCCGGCACGAAAACGGCGGATATTGCTGAAGCTATTAAAAAGCTGGTTGCTTAATGAAAATCAGAAATGCCACCAACAAAGATATAACCGAAATTGTCTCCCTTGGCATGAGGTTCTTTAAAGAGGTTCCCACCTGGGGGCAGGTACCGATTACCGAAAAATACCTCAAGAAACTAGACATACGGCTTATCTGGGTGGCAGAAGAAAATAACCAAATAGTCGGCTACGCCATTTGCCTCCCCCATAAAAACGACGGCAGCATTATTTATAATAAAAACGATAAGATTTTAAGACTAGACGAAATTTATATTGTTCCAGAATTTCGCAACATAGGCATCGGGTCGCAGCTGCTTAAAGTGATTGATAGTTATGCTAAGACGCAAGGCTATACGAAACTTTTTATCTATTCATCGGTTAAAGCCCTGGACCCGGTTCTTAAATTCTATTGTGATAATGGTTATACAACCTGGGCGGTGCAATTTTTCAAAGAAATTAAATAGTTTAGCTTCAGTTCAATAGGGTAGGGTAATCGGAGTTTAGTCACCGCCAGGGAGCTTTAAAGTATGGGTACGGATTTCGTCATCAAAGAGTTAGATAAAAATATCGTTAAAGACCTCCACCAGATTGACGAGGAGTTTATTATCGATGCCAGGCTCGTTCTTAAATTAGAGGATAACCGACTGACCTACAAGGTTATCAACATTCCCCCATATACCAAGCGCTATCCCCCGGATGATTACGACTATACGACCTACGTAAACAACCCGGAAAAAACAGCCTTCCTGGCTTATGCCGATGGGCGGGTGGTTGGACAGCTTATACTGCACCACCACTGGAACGCTTTTGCCTGGGTGGAAGGCATTGGCGTGGATAAGAATTACCGGCGGTTAGGTATCGGTAGGGC
>JBGOXC010000138.1:0-4364 GCA_041478935.1 Dehalococcoidia bacterium | reverse complement strand
AGGGACGTTGAGGATTATATCATCCGCCTGGTGCACGCCACCCGCCAGCACCCCTCCGTCGAGCTGGGTGCCAGTCCCCGTGCTATGCTGGCGCTCTATAACGCCGCGCAGGCATTCGCCGCTATCCGCGGCAGGGCTTACGTCACCCCCGACGATATTAAATATCTGATGACCCCGGTGCTGATTCACCGCATCATTCCTAAGTCAGAAAGCCGCCTGCGTGGACAGAAAGCGGAACAGACTCTCAAGGAAATTAGTGATTCTGTCCCTGTGCCGGTCGAAGATGAGGGCGCCGTCGGGGAGGCTTAAGGGATGAAGGGCGACTACTGGATTTTCTTCGCCGTCATCATCTTGATTATCAGCCTGGCACTCCACCAGGTGCCGCTGGCATTGGTGGCTCTCCTCTTTATTCTTACCGGCGGCGTATCGCGCCTCTGGAATAAGTATTGTCTCCGACGCGTTGAATACCACCGCCGCTTGAGCCACAACCAGGTCTTTTTCGGCGAAGAAGTCATCTTCGAGATTGAGGTTTCCAACCGCAAGCCCCTCCCCCTGCCCTGGCTTAAAATTGAAGATGAGCTGCCGGAAAGGTTAACCCTGTTAAAAGGGAAAGCCTCGGCTTCGCATGAAGACCGCGTTACCCTCACCAATATCTTCCCTATTGGTATGTATAATCGAGTTAAACGCCGCTTCCCAATTAAATGCCCCCGCCGGGGCGCTTTTGTCTTTGGTCCCACGCATATCCAGTCCGGCGACCTTTTTGGATTCTTCCGGCGGGATATGGTCATTGATAAACTGGATTATCTTTTGGTATATCCCCGTCTGGTGCCGCTGGAAAAGCTGGGCATTCCCTCGCAGCAGCTCTTCGGCGATATCCGCCTGAAGCATCACCTCTTCCAGGACCCCGTGCTCACTGCCGGCGTGCGGGAATATCACTCCGGCGACGCCCTTAAGCGCATCCACTGGAAAAGCACCGCTCGCCTCGGCCGGCTGCAAACCAAAGTTTACGAGCCCACCACCACGATAGATATCAGTATTTTTCTTGATGTCCGTACTCTAAAAGAGCACCTATGGGGCAGTGTTGACCAGCTGCAGGAGGTGGGCATTATTACCGCCGCCTCGCTTTCCCAGCATGCCCTTAATGCCGGCTTTCGCGTTGGACTCTATGTCAACCAGATGACGCGTTTCTCGCATGGCATGGTCATGGTGCCACCCAGCCGGCACCCCGACCAGCTTTTACGGGTACTGGAAGCGCTGGCGCAGCTCCACCAGGTGGAATCTATATCGATGACCCGCTATATCCGTGAGGGAGCTGCCAGCCTGCCTTGGGGCAGCACGCTGGTGGTTGTCTCTGCCCAGCCTGACGAAAAATTGCTGGCGACCTTGCTGGACTTAAAGAGGGTGGGGCGGAGTGTAACACTAATTATCATCGGCAGCGAGACCACGGAGGTAAATGCGGCTCACTTCCCTGTATATCGCGTCTCCGATGATGTTGCCTGGGAGCTGATAAAAGAAATTAAGCTTAACAATGAGTTGGATGCTAAATCATTATGAAGATAGACACGTTTAAGAACCTCGACTGGCTGGCGGTGGTTTTTTACCCGCTGGCGGTCGTCCTGATGGAAGCCTTCTGGGTCTCTCCCTGGTTGAGCTGGATAGGCGTATGGTCGTTTTTTGCCGAAACGCGCCCGGTCTTGAGCTTAGCCTCGGTGATTATCGTTATCGTTGTCTCTCTCGTGATTACGCGCATCTTCTCCCAACGGGAGTGGTCCCTCTGGAAGATACAGCTTATCATCATCGGCAGCGGTCTGGTTACCATGCTCCTCGTCCTGGCGGTGGAATATAACGATGGCTATACCTTCCTCTCCGCCGGC
The DNA here is from genome assembly GCA_041478935.1 of Dehalococcoidia bacterium. Lineage (GTDB taxonomy): Bacteria > Chloroflexota > Dehalococcoidia > Dehalococcoidales > RBG-16-60-22 > RBG-13-51-18. The sequence goes on along the minus strand of JBGOXC010000138.1, from coordinate 2,490 downwards.
TGGTTCAGCCATATTGGGACAATGCTGGGGAATACTTTTAGTCATGCCAGCACCATTGCGGTGGCGATACCGGCTATTATTTACCTCTGGTGGCGGGGCATCGGGCTGGGTCAGTCGACCTCTTATTTCCGGGATATCTACCGCTCCTTCCTGCTGGGGATGGTGGCGCTTGTCGCTTTGATTATCTTCTGGCAGATTAGTGCGGCGTCCGGCAGTATTCCCAAGCCGGGGGCGGATATCGGCGTTAACGTTATCGCCTTTTTCTTCTTCGGCCTCCTCGCCATCGCCATCAGCCATCTCTACAATATGCGCCGCACTATGCCCAAGGAAGAAGCCGGGCTGACTTCGGTCTGGCGCTGGCTGCCGGTGATGCTGGGCGTTATCGGACTGATGATTCTCATCGGCTTTGGTGTTGCCTCGGCTATGTCCCCGGATTTTATTGATAGTATCGGCCGCGGTGCTCAAGCCATCTTCGGTTTCCTGGGCAAGATATTTGAATACATCATGTGGCCCATAATCTATATTGCGCAGGGACTGATTATCGTCTTTCAGTGGTTTATCCGTTTAATCAAAAACCCCGAAGCTGGGGAGTGGGGTATATCCGGCAATATGACGATACCGGGGGGGACAACGGAGACAACCGCGGAGCTGTCCCCACTGGTCGTCTCGATAATAAAATGGTCGGTGCTAGCGATTATTATTGCGGTGGTTATTTTTGTCCTGGCCAAAGCTATCTCGCGTTATCGCGCCCGCCACGTTCGGGACGATTTCGATGAAGTTCGCGAATCGCTCTTCAGCTGGCAGGGCTTAAGGGACGATTTGAAAGAATTTTTTAATTCGCTGGGGCGTCGGCGTAAACCTCCAAAAGCGCAGCCGTATCGTTTAGGCGAGGATGAAGGCCGACTGGACATCAGGGAGATTTACCGCCATATGCAGTGGGAAGCCGGGCTCTCCGGCATCCCCCGCCGCCGCCATGAAACCGCCGAAGAATACGCCCGCCGCATCAAAGACATCGTGCCGGATAGCGCTCGGCCGTTAGGCAGCCTGACGGATATGTATGAAAACGTGCGCTACGGTGAAGAAATAGCCCCGGTGGATAAAGAGGCCAGCGCCAATAACCTCTGGCAGAATCTTAAAGGACTACTCCGTAAGCTCCGCGGTGCCTAACGCTGTTTCTGTGGCGTCACCATTAGCACCGGCAGGCCGGCGTGCTTAAGTATATATTCCGCGGTGCTGCCCATGGTCATGTGGCGAAGTCCGGAATGTCCGTGCGTGGCGATGGCGATAAGTCCGACGTTATTATCATGGGCATATTCGATAATCGCCGTGGTAGGCGTGCCCTCTAACACCACGCACTCCACTTTAAGTCCCATCTTTCTCAGCGGCTGTGCCTTGGACTCTAAATAGTCGGGCGATTCTTCAATCTCTTTCTTGGCATGCTCGAGCATGGCGTTGGTTTGCACGTTACCGGCGGTTTCACCCGGCACCCCGATGGGTATATTAACGCCCGGTGTAGCAATTACTTTAAGCAGCACGACTTTCTTAAACTTTTTACTATCCCCGGCAATATAAGGCAGTATCTGTTCGGCCAGGACGGAACCATCCAGACAGACTAATACTTTCTCGAACATCATTTTTACCCCCTCGGAGCATCTTTCTAAGAAAAAGGATATCACAGTAAAACGAGGCTGGCAATAAAACGGCTGTTGTTTTTACCTATCCAGCATCTTTTTAAGCCATATCTTCGGTAAAAGCCATCACGTCATCTATGGAATCCGCGTCGCAGAAGAGCATTACCAGCCTATCGATTCCTAGCGCGATGCCCCCGCATTCCGGCAGGTTTTTCATCGCCTCCAGGAATTTCTCCGGCAGTGGCATTATCTGTCCGCGCTCCTTTTTTATCTGCTCTATCGCCTCGCGGAAGCGGCTTGCCTGCTCCTTGACGTCTACCAGCTCGCTGTAAGCGTTAGCCAGCTCCAGTCCCCCGATAAACACCTCCGCCCGCTCGGCGACCAGCGGATTTCCCAGCTTGAGTCGCGCCAGCGAGGCTTGCGCTGCCGGATAGTCTAAAAGTATCGTGGGACGGTCTTTGGCAAAGCCCGGCAGCACTTTTTCCACAAAATCAATATCGAATCTCTCCGGTTCATTTACCGTTACCGGGTCCCATCCAGCGGACTTAATGTAGGCGTCTCTTACGGTTAACCTCGGCCAGGGCAGGCTGATGTCTATTTCCTGTCCCCGGTACTTAATGGTTTTTTTATGCTCCAGCTTATACGCCACCGCCGCCACCAGCTTTTCCGTGTCCTCGATGATTTTCCGGTAGTCGGCGCCCTTGCGGTACCACTCCAGCATGATGAACTCCGGATTGTGCCACCGCCCCCTTTCGCCCTTGCGGAAGCAGTGACTGAACTGGAAGATTTTGTCGTACCCCGCCGCCAGCAGGCGTTTCATATGCAGCTCCGGCGATGCCGCTAGGAACCAGTCCTCGCT
>JBGOXC010000043.1:0-7684 GCA_041478935.1 Dehalococcoidia bacterium | reverse complement strand
GATAGTACTTGCCGTTGGTTGTGCAGGTACACAAGGACCAGCCGGTGCACAGGGACCAACGGGGCCACAAGGACCAGCGGGGTCTCAAGGGCCAGAAGGACCGGCAGGACCACAAGGACCAGCGGGACCACCAGGAGAAGCGGCAGCACAAGGTGCACCAGGACCACAAGGACCAGAAGGTGAACAGGGGCCAGCAGGGCTACCAGGACCAGCAGGACCAAATTTGATAGTAGCCATGGGCGTGGTTGATAGTGCTGGAGGTCTGCATAGTTCGTATAACGTCGACTCAGCTACCTGGAATGCTGTTAGTCTATCGTGGGAGATTACATTAACAGGCATTAGCTATTTGGTATGGGACTATGTAACAGTTGTTAGCCCATTTAACGGATTTGCCACTCAAGGTAGCGTAGGCGGCAAGTTGATTATATCAATATATGACTCAGCTGGAAATAAAGTTAAGCAGGGCTTTTCCTTCGTTGTTTTCGTAGCGCCTTAGTCACTGGTGCCCAAAACGAATGGATTCAATCAGGTAATTAAGATTAATACGGTTGCCAATACTCTTTTGCAATGGCAACCGTAGCTATCCTCTTTACCCCTCTGCACCTTATCCTGTAAAATAATATCAGCATGGAAAAAATCGCCATTATCTCTGATATCCACGGCAACCTGCCCGCATTGGAAACCGTCCTCAAAGATATTAAAGACCGCGACATCAAGCGGATATTCTGTCTGGGCGACCTGGTCGGCAAGGGACCTGACCCTGCTAAAGCGGTGGACATCTGCCGCGAGGTTTGCGAGGTAGTTATCATCGGCAACCATGACGATTTCATGGCCAGCGGTCAAGAGCTTCCCGCTCTCCCCTTCATCAGCTGGCACCGCGAGCAGCTTGGCAAGGAACGACTTAAATACCTGAAAAATCTGCCACCGGTCTTCAACTTTCACATCAGCGGCAGGAAAGTCCGTTTATACCATGCTTCGCAAATAAGCCCACACCACCGCGTATTTATGGACGACCCGGAAGAAAAGCAGCAGGCGATGTTTACCAATACTGCTTTTACCGGTGATGATTTTAAACCAGACACCATCGGCTACGGCGATATTCACCAAGCATTTCAAAAGAATCTCTGGGGCAAAGTCCTCTTTAATGCCGGCAGCGTCGGCAACCCCCTCGATGAACCCACGGCAGCGTATGTTATTATGGAAGGAAACTATGGCGATGCCAAGCCTAACTATTTCTCTCTCCAGATGATACGCCTCCCTTATGATATTGAATTAGCTATCCAACAGGCTCGCGATGCCGGTATGCCGGAGATAGAGTTAAAGCCTTATGCCAACGAATTACGCACCAGTGAATACCGTGGTAGTGGGCATCTCAACGTAAAATAGAAGGTAAATCCTGTCGTTTTTAATTAGCATGAACAAACGCTTGATATTGACCGCGTGTTTCTTAACGGTGTTCATTGCTTATGCCGTGAGATATGGCTACGGCATACTGCTCCCGGAGATGCTCAATTCGCTGAATATCACCAAGACGGACGCAGGCATCATCTTCTCCTCGTTCTTTATCGCTTACACTATAGCTTCGCCGGTGTGCGGGTATATCGCCGACCGTTATGGCTCGCGGTGGCTACTAGCTTCATTCGTCGCGGCGTTAGGCGTCGGCGCCTTCCTCATGTCCTATGCCACATCCATTCTGCAAGCCTCTTTATTCTTTATGTTGGCGGGCATCGGGTCAGCGGCGTGCTGGGCGCCAGTGATGGCACTGGCACAGAAGTGGACCAGCCACGAGCACCGGGGGAAGACGCTGGCTTTTATCGACGTCGGCAGCGCCTTAAGCATCATCGTTATGGCGGCGCTAGTTCCGGTAATTATCAGAAATCTGGACTGGCGGGCGGGGTGGAAGATACTGGGAGTGATAGGAATCGCGATTGGTGTTTTAAACTACCTGGTGGTGAAAAACCCGCCGGAAGAACGGCAGGTAAACCAAAACCCTGACAAAAAAGTCGGGGTGCCGCTGTCAGTCTTATTAACCAGCAGCAAGTTCTGGTTGTTCGGGCTAGGCTATCTGTTTACCGGTTTTTCCATACTAGTGCCTTTCACGTTTTTAAATACCTATGCCGTACAGGAACTTACTTTATCTTATGATACCGCCGCATACCTAATGATTGCCCTCGGCATCGGCGCGATAGTCAGCAAAATCGTCATAGGACCCATATCGGATAAAACCGGGCGACTCAAGATGATTTTTCTCTGCGGCGCTCTGATATGCCTGGGTTGCCTGGGGATGGCATATAGAAATACCGTCACTCTGTTTATCGCAGCGTTCGTTTTTGCTTTGGGTTACGGGGCGATATGGGCAATGTACGCCGCGGCGGCATCCGATTATTTCGCCAAGGAGTCCTCCGGTACCATTATCGGCATATGGACGCTGTTTTTGGGGGTCGGCTCGGTGCTGTCGCCAATAATTTCCGGCTGGGTGGCAGACGCTACCGGCACACTCACCTGGTCTTTCGGGGTAGGGGCGGCGGGGGGCTTAATGTCTATCATCCTACTGATACCGCTGTCCCTGCGACTTCGCTCAAAGTAAACTTTTTGCCATTCGGCATAACTTTAGGCTACAATATATCCCATGCTAGCTAAAGTCATTAGCGGAGCCATCGTCGGGCTGGACGGCGCCATCGTGGAGGTGGAGGTTGATATTCTATCCGGCCTGCCTAAAGTTATCATCGTCGGGCTGCCGGATGCCGCCGTCGAGGAATCCAGCGAGCGCGTGCGTTCCGCGATAAATAACTCCGGCGGCAATTTCCCAATGCGGCGTGTTGTAGTGAATCTGGCGCCGGCCGACCTCAAGAAAGCCGGACCCGCCTATGATTTGCCTATCGCCATGGGCATACTTTTAAGCTCCGAACAGGTTGCAGCTGACGTAAGTAACACCATGTTCCTCGGCGAGCTTTCGCTGGACGGCACGCTGCGCCATACCAACGGCGTTCTGCCTTTAGTTTCGCTGGCCAAGGACCAAGGCATACCCAATGTCATTGTGCCTGAGACGGATGCTAAAGAGGCAGCCCTGATTGACGGCGTAAATATTATCCCCATCGGTTCGCTAGCCCAGCTGGTCAGCTACCTGCGCGGGGAGATACCGGCGCCGTCCGTCCCTCGCGATAGCAAAATCGCAGAAAACGTGCCGCTGCTGAATTACACTGACCTCGCGGACATCAAGGGACAGGAACACGTTAAGCGCGCCCTAGAGGTGGCGGCGGCCGGGGGACACAATGTAATCATGTGCGGGCCGCCGGGCAGCGGCAAGACCCTGCTGGCGCGTGCCCTCTCCTCCATTTTACCGCCCATGACCAATGAAGAAGCTTTAGAAGTTACCAAGATTTATAGCGTCAGCGGTCTTTTGCCGGCCGACACGCCGATGTTAAGGCAGCGTCCCTTCCGCGCACCGCACTATACTATATCCAACGCGGGGCTGGTGGGCGGGGGACACTTTCCCAAGCCGGGCGAGATTAGTTTAAGTCATAGGGGCGTGCTTTTCCTCGATGAGCTACCGGAGTTCGGTAACTCTTTACTAGAGGTGCTACGCCAGCCTCTCGAAGACAAGATGGTCACCATCAGCCGCGCCCAGGGGAGGGTCACCTTCCCCTGCAGCTTCATGCTGGTGGGTGCGATGAACCCATGCCCCTGTGGTTATTACGGCGACCCTTTCCACAAGTGCACCTGCCCACACAGTCTCGTCTCCCGCTACCAGCGGCGCATCAGCGGGCCGTTTATAGACAGGGTGGATATCTTCGTCGAGGTGCCGCACATCGACTACGAAAAGCTAACAGACAAACGGCTCGGCGAGACGTCGGACAAGGTGCAGGCAAGGGTGACAAAAGCTCGCGAAAGGCAACTCAAACGCTTCAAAGGCTCCAAGCTGACCTGCAACGCCGAGATGACGCCGGCCGAGATACGGGAGTTATGCCACATCGAGGACACGGCACAGAGCCTACTCAAGGCCGCTATGAAACAGCTTTACCTCTCCGCCCGCGCCTTCCACCGCATCCTTAAACTGGCGCTAACGATAGCCGACCTGGAGAGCTGCGATACGATAAAAGCCAACCACATCGCCGAAGCCGTCCAGTACCGCCCCAGGCGAACAGAGGACTAACCACAGTGGATGATAAGGCGTATTTCAGTTTGTACGAAGACCGCTACCGGCGTCTTCACGAACAAGGCATCGACGACTGGATATCGACACGGGAAGAGCTTAAGCATGCCATCAAGAGTGTCGATGACTTCCTGGTTTATTCTCATTGCCGCCCCTCGAAGACTTCCATCATAGAATTAGGCTGCGGGCAGGGCCACCTAGCTACCCATCTGCTCAGCCGCGGTTACGGGTATCTAGGCGTGGATATTTCCGGTTCGGCGATTACGCAAGCCCATAAAAAGACTGGAAATAAGGGACAAAATGCCTTCCTGCTTGCCGATGTTACCGACCTCCAGGAAATTCAGGACGACTCTTTCGATACCGCGATAGACTACCAATGTTTTCATATGCTAATCGTGGACGAACACCGGAAAAAGTATTTAGCCGGGTTAAAACGAATCCTTAAAAACGGCGGGACGGTATTTTTCCGCGAGAGTTACCGTCCGAAAGAAATTAAGACCAAAATATCGAGTTTACAAGACTTCGCAAAAATAACACGCTGCAACTATAAAATTCTCCTCGACTACCCTGCTTATGTTGATGGTAAAAAGCGTAAGATTAAATTAGCCAGGATACCCGCCCGCGCTAATAATGAAGAGGGATACAGGAAAGAACTTCAGGAAGCGGGTTTTAGAGTCGTGTTTTTCCGCATCGAGGGCTTATCTTGTATTATATATGCTACACTAGACAAGAAAGGTAAAAAGAAGTAAATCATGGATAAATACCTCGAACAAAATAAAGCCAACTGGAATGAAATAACCCCTATTCACGCGCGGTCGACGATGTATGATGTGGCTGGTTTCAAAGCCGGAAAATGCTCCCTTTTGCCCACCGAACTTGAAGAAGTGGGCGACGTTAAGGGTAAGTCATTACTCCACCTCATGTGCCACTTTGGTATGGACACGTTATCGTGGGGGAGGCTGGGGGCTAAAGCGACCGGCGTTGATTTTTCCGATAAAGCCATTGAGCTGGCGCGTCAATTAGGTAAAGAGACTGGCATTAAAGCCGAATTTATCTGCGCAGATATTTACAAACTACCGGAGGTACTAAAAGGAAAATTCGATATCGTTTTCACGTCTTACGGCATCCTTTGCTGGCTGCCAGACCTCAAGAAGTGGGCGCAAATCATCGCTCATTTTCTTAAGCCTGGGGGATTCTTTTATATTGTCGAAGGGCACCCTTTCATGACCGTCTTTGATAACTCAAAAAACGCCACCAAACTAAATGTTACGCAGTCATACTTCCATGATCCGGAGCCGATAAAATGGGAACCCGAGGGCGATTATGCCGACCCAAGTTTTAATTGGTCGCAAGGCTCTTACGAGTGGACACACAGCCTAGGGGACGTTATCAACGCTTTAATCGGGGTGGGGCTGAAGATAGAATTCCTCCATGAGTTTGCCACGGGCTTTTTTAAAGCCATGCCGTTTATGAAGCAGGATAAAAACGGGGTATGGCGGCTGGAGGGAGATAAGCTGCCGCTGGTGTTTTCACTTAAAGCGGTAAAACCATAGATTGACACTTGCCTCAAAAGAGTTATAAAATCAGACGATATATCGTTATCAGTCACATCCCATTTAACAAATAGAAAGGAAAAAGAGTATGGCACAATCAAAATACGGCAAGTATATCTGCACCGAGCTTAAGCCGAATATTCCCCTGCCACCCTACCGCGCATGGGAGCGGGACATGATCGGGGACGGGCTATGGGAAGGCTACCACCGCGGTCTGGAACATGTGGTCTGGACAGACGCCGAGGTCATGCCCGGGGCTTTCTACTCGGAAATGGTCTGGCAGTGGAGCCAAAAATATCCCGGCATACGGCCGCGCCCGGTGCTGACCAAGGAGCAAATGGAAGAGATGGCGAAAAGGCCCGGCGGCCAAGGCGTGCCCCCGCACGCGCACCCCTTCCCGGAACTCCTCTCCTTCTTCGGGACGGACTTGAAGCACCCGGAGGAGCTGCATGGAGAGGTGGAGTTCTGGATGGAGGATGAAAAATACGTCTTCACCAAGAGCTTCGTCGTTTATATCCCGGCTAACGTCACGCACTGCCCACTAAGAATATTGCGGATGGACGACTCGTTCTTCCACTATACTATAGGTCCCGGCGGGTCTTACGTGTAATCCCGGAGTATTGAGAGAGAAAGGAAACACTAATGGCGAAGAAATACGAAAAAAACTTTATAACCAAGGACAAACCCGGCTATAAATATCCCGCATATTTACATCCCAACGCCAAGACGACCAAGCGCCTGGCTTACATCGACCAGGATACCGTTAAAGGGGCGGAGTTCGGCTGCGAGAATATGTGGCTGGTGCCGGGTGGGCCTAAAGAGCAAAAATTAATGGATGCCAACAAACAACCTTATGACCGCTTCTTTGGCTTTTACTCTTTTAATTACGATAATATCCGCGACCTCTGCGCGGAGATGGAAGTTTATATCGGCGGGGAGAAGCACATCGTGAAAAGGAGCGGCGCGATGTTCATCCCAGCTAACCTGGAAGTCGGCCCGCTCACTTTCCGCAATATCGCCAAGCCGATATTCTTTACCATCGAATTCCCCTGCGGCAAAGGCTTAACAAAGAGCTATCACTAATGCATACCGGAGAGCCCTGCTTCTTTCGGGGCTCTCTGCTTCTTTCGTTTTTAGAGGAGGGAGGTCGATCATGGCAAACACGAAGTACGGTAAATATATCATCAGCGAGCTAAAACACCCCGCGATAGAAGCCCCCTGGAATCCGCCCGTCACTTCCGCCGGCAAAGGTAAAGGCGGGCGCGTTCTTTACATGGACAGCAACACTATCCCGGGCGCTTTCTATATGGAGTGTGTCTGGGTTTTACCGCGTCCCGCCCTCACGGAAAAGGATATTGAGGCCGCCAAAAAGCGCGGTCCCGGCCCCCACACACATAACTATGATGAGGTTATCGCTTTCTTCGGCACCAACCTCGACGACCCACACGACCTCGGCGCGGAGGTGGAGTTATGGCTGGGCGATGAAAAACATATTATCACGAAGACGAGCCTGGTTTTCATACCGGCGGGACTCAAGCACGCACCCCTAGTCTTCCGCAAGGTAGAGCGGCCGGTCTTCCACTATACCACCGGCCCCGGCAAGCAGTATTTCTAGACAAATAAAAAGGGGGGCGAAAGCCCCCTTTAGGTTTTTCTGCAACTATTTTCTTTTAAGATAGTCCTCGATGCAAGCGACGGTGCCCTTTACATGAGCCTGGATATGCCTTTCTGCCGCGGCAGTATCGTAGCCAGCAGGGTTACCGAAGTAGCCCCCGGGTATCAGTTTACGGGTAGCTTCATCGCCCTTGCCCAATCCTTTAAGGTCGTCAAAGGTAAGCTCCGTTCTTTTCAGCTTTTTCGCTAGCGCGGCATCCACATGCTTGTGGAAGTATTTCAGCATAATACCCGTTTCCATGGAGCCGGCATGCACGTCAACGTATTTTTCCGCACTGCCCGCTAACGGCGGGGCTTGTTGGAT